>JBBSAR010000141.1:0-9045 GCA_038252125.1 Desulfatiglandales bacterium | reverse complement strand
TGAGGAATTTCAAGACGGCAGGATCATTCATGGGAACATCATCCCCTAATTCAGTTCTCAATTCTCTCGTATCCAGCTCGATCCTTTCATTGTTCAGATCGCCCTTGTACACAAAATTCACATCAGGATTCCCTGCAATGAGGGCAACAAGAGTCGATCCTATGTCTCCCAGCGGTTTGCGATCAATGTGATCTGCTTGGAACGTGGCCTTTACGGTCGTGCCCCGACCCGTATGAGAGGTGATGGCCATCTCTCCACCTGTTTCCCGTGCAGCCTGCTCCAGAAGCGAAAGGCCGAGACCGACGCTTCGGGTTGTTCGCGTGGTTACAAAAGGATCCCTGACTCTCTCAACCATCTCCGGATCCATCCCTCGTCCGTTATCCTCAATGGTAATCTGCAACACATTTTTTTCCTGATCTTCCAGGATATGGATCCGGATGAGAGTGGCCCCGGCCATTGTCGAATTTTCGACGATATCGAGTATATGTAAAGACAGATCTTCCATTTCATGGATCAACCCGTCACATCAGAAAAAGGCACGGGCGGATTCCTTGAAGGCCCGCCTCAAATCTTCTAAGCAAGATCCGGCCATCCGCAGATAGGTAACCCCTTTCCCGATTTCTTCCAGATCATGTGCATCCGAAGAGTGGATGAAAGCAAATCTTTCATAGTCTTGAAAACGGCTGCGTACCTCTTCCAGCGACATGCGCCAGGATATCTCAACGGCATCCAGTTGCAGGTCGTCGGGGATGAAACCCAGTTGCCCGATAATGCCAAACCTCTCCCTGTCGATATGGGCAGCCACTGCCAACCCATTCAGGCCGTGTATGGCATTTACCACCTCATGCACGGGAAGGGCGGTGGCCCCGATGAGAAGCCGATGGTTTATCTTTTCCACCTCATCCAAGTCATTGGCCACCACCTGCAAACCGAACAGATCTTCGTCATTGGTCCCTTCCTGGAGATTTTCGTATACAAGATGCTGCATTTCACAGGCCTGGCCTATTTCTTCAAACAGGCCGACGATATGAACCTCTTCGGATGTGGTTACCTCAATTCCCGGAATGACGGTAAGATCATATTTTCGAGCGCTTTTCATAACGGCCCGGGCGTTTTCGACGCTGTTATGATCCGTGATGGCAATAATCTCCAACCCCTTTTTACATGCTCCGGCGACGATCTTTTGGGGAGTCATGTCAAGAGAAGCACACGGCGACAGGCAAGTGTGGATATGCAGGTCGATTTTCACAAGCCTTGGCTCTTTCGCCTTTATGATCGTCAATGCCGTTCCGTTCCCGATTCCACCCATTCACGATTCCGCCATTTGTCAAAAAAGAACCGGAACCACGGATCCCCTGCCCTTCGGATTATACCGCGATCAGCCACCCTGCGCGGACCCTTTATTTCCAATCCCCAACTCAAATAACGTTCCCGCCAATTCAAATGCGGGCATGGTGCTGACCAAAAGGGGAATCCCCTGTGTCTCAGCCTTCTGAACCGTTTCCTTCTCAGGTTCCCTTCCATTAACCAGGATGATGCCGCAAAGGGATTTCATCACGCCCACGGCCACGATGTTCTGGTGCGTCTGCAGAGTGATCCACAGGTTTCCGGCTTCGGCCCGGGCAATGACGTCGCTCATGAGATCGCTTGCATATCCTCCGGTCACTTCCACATCCAACCGGTCCGATCCCGTTCTCACATCCAAGTTCAACTTTTCCACAATATCGCGCAATTTCATCATTTGAAGATACCAGCCCGGATTTATTCCCTCCGCGGGATGGTTTCCCTCCTTTTATTTCGATTGAGCCCCACTGCCTCGGTAAGACTCCACAATGGATACGACCTTACCCTGTTTGACCTGCCCATGGGTAGTTTCATCAACCATGATGACAGGAGCCAACCCACAGGCGCCTATACAGCGAACGACTTCAAGGGAATACTCCCTGTCTTCGGTTGTTTCACGCATGGAAACACCGAGATGCCCCTCAAGCGTTTCCAGAAGCTTGCCGGAGCCTTTGACAAAGCAGGCCGTGCCGAGACAAAGCCTGATAATATGGCGACCACGCGGAGTCATGGTAAAGAAGGAATAGAAGGTCGTAACCCCGAAAACATCCGAGGCGGGAACCTTCAGGCGCAGGGCAATATAATTCTGCACGGCAATGGGAAGAAATCCTAATATCCCCTGTACCTGTTGCAATACCGGAATAAGGCCGCCTTTGTGATCTCTATATTTCTTCAGGATGCCGTCTATCCGTTCTCTTGCTTCCGGCTTGCCTTCTTCGTTAAGCAATTGCAGGAAATTCTCCGTTACTTCTTCCGGACTGCCTGGCGGCTCGTATCCTTCCAGTATTTTTCTGCGGGGAAGGGACTCCAGCAGGCCTTCACAATGTTCCAGAAGGGTGTGATGGTGATAATTAAAGGAAGTCCATCCGGGCCTTCTGAGCGGGGATGCAAAATCCGCATAGCTCTTTATCCCCAAAGAAGCCGGGTCCGGCAGACTCCAGCAGACACCTCCGCGTTCCAAACGATCGTAGGTGAGGTCTTTGAGAAAGGGCACAACTTTGATAATCTCATTGTCCCAAATCTCCTTTTTTGTCCGGTTTTCCCAAGTCAACCCAAGACGTTTGGCAAGTTCCGTGAATATCCAGGTTTCGGGCCTGGCTTCTCCGGGGCTGGAAACGGCTTTTCTCATGCGGCTTACCCTGCGCTCACAGTTTGTATAGGCGCCGTTTTCTTCCGACCATGCCGCGGCGGGGAGAACAACGTCGGCATAATGCATCGTCTCATTGTTCAAAATATCCTGAACCACAAGAAACTCGATGGATTCCAGGGCATTCGTAACATCCGGCAGGACGGGCTGGGCCACAGCCATATTTTCACCCGCGCAGTAAAGAAAACGGATCTCTTTTTCTCCCTCTTTCCGGATGCCCGCCATATTATTAATGATTTGTCCAAAGGTCATTCCCGATTTTTCAGGAAGCGAAACACCCCAGGCATCTTCCAGTACCTTCCGTGCCTCTGCGTCTTCCACCATCCGATACCCGGGAAGAAACGCGGGCAGACAACCCATATCACAGGCGCCCTGGGAGTTATTCAAATCACCGAGGTAATTGACGCCGCCACACTCCACACCCAGATTTCCCAGGATCTCCTGCAACCTGACAAACGTCCGGGCAAAGGTGGCGACCTTCGAACCGTAGACAAGCATGATCGGTTCATCCACATCAAGGAGATCCACGGCATTCTTGAACTCCTCGGACGACAAACCGGTGGTTTCCAGGACCTCCTCCATGGAGAAACTTGACGCCACCTCTCTCACGGAGTCGGGACATTCTCGACCGCGCTCCATCAGTTGCCGGACGAAACCGTTTACCAGGACCGCTTCCGAACCTGTTTTCAGAAAGAGGTGATGGGTCGCAAAGGTGCTGATTTTGGTAGGCCGGGAATCGGCCACAATCAATTTGCATCCCTTTTTCACAGCCCGTTTCACAAAAGTGCCGGCCACCGGGTTTTCCTCTGTGATATCAGAGCCGATAAGCAAGATACATTTCGCCTTTTCAAGCTCATCCAGAGGGTTATTTAGCCCGCCTGCGGCAAACGGAGAGGCAATGTTATTGGTTCCGATTGCCGTGCGAAAGAGTTTCTGCATCAAATACAGGGCTTCGTTGGTTGACTTGGCGGAACAGATTCCCGCTACGGCATCCGGCCCATCCGCCTTCACCACTTCCTTTATTTTGGCGGCGATGAGATCCAGGGCCTCCTCCCACGTGGAGTCCTTCAGAACCCCGTCTTTTCTTATTTTTGGAACGGTTAAACGTTCCGGACTCTGAAGGAAGTCATATCCGAAACGGCCCTTGATACAGAGCCTGCCATGGTTGGGGAGTGCATTTTCAACCCCCGTCACCTTCATGATCTTATCATCTTTGATGTGCAGGTCCAGCTGACAACCCACGCCGCAAAAATGGCAGGTCGTGCGGATATGACGGGCTTCCCATGGCCGAATTTTATATCTGCTTTTCTTTTCAACAAGGGCGGCAACCGGACATGCCTGAATGCATTCCCCACAGAATACGCAATCGGATCGTTGCAGGTTGTCGTCTCCCAAGGCCACAATTTTGGCGTTGGCGCCCCTGAAACCATGACTGATGGCATTGTTCACCTGAATGCTGTTGCAGGCTTCCACGCACCGGCCGCAGAGGATGCAACGCGAGAAATCCCGCACGATCAGAGGGCTGGCCATTTCCATGGGATAGTCGGTTTGCGCCCTTACGAAATCGCTGGTATCCACCTGATATTTATAGGCATAGGCCTGAAGATTGCAAGCACTGTGGGCAGGGCAAAGATCGGATGCCTGATCGTAGTTCTCGACCCTCTGCTGAAAAGCCGTCCAGTCCTGAGATCGGTTGGTCGAGATCGCACAATTATGATTTCCGGACTGGAGGAGAAGTGCCAATATAACTTTTCGGGCCTCTATAACCAAGGGAGAATGGGTGTGGACAACCATTTTGGGCGCCGCAGGAGTAGCGCAGGAGGGAAGCAGCGAACGGGCGCCTGCCACCTCAACGACGCATACCCTGCATGCCCCGGTAGGACGTGCGCCTTCTATATGACACAGTGTCGGGATGAATATTCCGTTGCGTCTTGCAACTTGAAGGATCGTCTCTTCATTTTCAAACTCCAGTTGACGTCCGTCGATTGTAATGATGTTCTCATGCATTGTCTCTCTCCGGGCCGCGGGTTAAGTGCCCGCGGCCTTCCTCACGTGTTGGGTTGTTCGCAGCCTTTTTCCATCCCATGAAAGTGTAAAAACATCGTTACGCCGAAGGAGCAATACCGGACGGTTGCATCTTTTGCCTCCTGTAACAGATAAGTCCGCATTTCAAGCACCTTTCGGACTCCCTTTTCGCAGCCACTTCATCCAAGCCCGGAAACGCGCTCGGAAAAATCCAGGCGGTTTTGCTGTTCCCTTCCACATCCGATACGGAAGGACGCTCTCTGTCGGATGGGGTGACATTGTAAACCTCCGTAACATTGATGATAGGACCAGTCTTACAAACGAGATCCTGCACGGGGGCGATGGTTTCGTCTGTAAAATACTGGTGAACCGCCCTCGTAAGCCGCCTGCCGGAGAGCAGGGATTTAACCACGGCTGATGAATCACTTATCCTGCCTGTTTCCGGAGGGCTCAGGATGCCGTCTACGGCCCCGGGAAAGGTCCGGTAGGCCGGCACTGTTTCCCACGCAATTTCCTGCGCCTCCAACCCGGACTGATCTTCGGATTTCACAAAGACATATTCAGGCAGGCGGCCGGCCGAAATAATCAGGGTATCCGCGGGGATGCTTTCCGTTTCGCCGGGAGTTTCCTCAGAGGATCGCCTCTGTTGCAGATCAACCCGGACAAGATGCCTGGAAACCCCTTTCAGTGAGGTGACAATTGTCTCGAATCGTACGGCTATGCCTTCTGATTCCAATTCCTGAATCTTTTGGAGTTCAGCGGATGATTCCCGAGAAGGAATGCGCGTGACGAGGGTGACTTTTTCCGCCCCCATGGCCCTGCATTTTCTTCCCAGTTCCAGTCCTTCCGTACCGTCGTGGACAATGACGACCCTTTTGCCCGGATCGGTAATGCTCTTCTGTTCCAGGGCGTAGAAAAAATCCAGCATGATAAAAAGGCCGCTTATGGAAGCATCATAGGCCTTTCCGTCCGGCTGCAGGATCTTTCTGCTGTCAAACCCTCCTTTGGTCAAAACCACGGTGTCGAACCCATCGGACAACAAAGAATCAACGCTGAAATCCCGACCCATTGCCCTATTGGTCTTTGCCTCCACCCCGATTTCAAGTATCCCCTTGATTTCGTGGTCCAGGACTTTTCGTGGAAGCCTGTCCTCCGCGATAACGTATCGGAGTATCCCCCCCAGTTCAGGTTTTGCCTCAAAAATTGTGACGTCGTAACCAAGCCGTGCCAGATAATAGCTTGTAGTCAGCCCTTCTGCCCCACCTCCCACAACGGCTATCTTGTGGCCATTGGCAGGCGCTTTGTAGGGATCGAGATGCTTTCCGGTCATCATCTCCTGGTCCGAAACAAAACGTTTCAGCGGGTTAATGGCAATGGCTTCATCGATGAGATTGCGGCGGCAATCCAGCTCACAGGGCGCGGGACAAATATATCCGCAGATAAGTGGCAGGGGGCATTTCTCTTTGATAATAGAAAGAGCGGCTTCATTGTTGCCGAATCGAATTTCCTGAATAAAGGCGGGAATGTTGATGCCTGTGGGACAGGCCCTCTGGCAGGGCGCCGTGCATTCATCCACCACATACTCGCTTATGAAGCGTTCAGAAGTTGACGAGAGGGTAATGATGTGCTTGGGACAAATCCTTTCGCAGGTTCCACATCCGTTACAGAGTGCAGGATCGACTACGGGGAGATTATCTGGGCCCATGGAGAGCGCACCGAAGGGGCAGGCTCGCACGCAAGTGCCCAACCCAAGGCAGCCTATGGGGCAGATCTTTGTACCCCCATGCAACATGTCAGCCGCTCTGCAGTCTTGTATTCCACCATAGAGGAATTTCAAGTCAGCGTCCTGAACTCCGTAGCTGCACCCCGGGGCCGCAATTTCCGGCTCCTTCAGCGTCACGGCCACACCCATGATGGCGGCAATCTCAGCTGCCACGTCAGGGCCTCCGGCTACGCAGGACGAAGCAGCAGATTTGCCATTCACGATGGCGACAGCATTGGAACTGCACCCGGGCAACCCGCACCCACCGCAATTTGCTCCCGGCAACGCTTCTTCAACGGCTTCAATCTTGGGGTCAACGTAGACATAGAATATCTTGGACGCCAGGGCCAGCCCTATGCCGATAACAACGCCTAAGCTTCCCATTAACAGTATACCGCCTAACATTGCGTTCCTCCAACTTGTGTTGAATATTTAGACCGTTTTTGACTGTCCCTCTATCCTCTCCTCCACTTTTCCCCGAATACTATATTCCTCATTTCCCTGCCTGATGGTTTCATGCGGGAGAGGTCTCCATACTTCACACTGCCATGCAGCGCGACATACGGAAGGCCTCATGATTGAAGATGTTACGCTTAAGATTAAAATTTTTATAAAAAACAGTTGTGAATGGCCAATATGAAGTACACAAAGAATAAGAGGAAACGAAATCCTTTTCTTTATGTTTTTTACGGTTTTGTTAAGCGTACGTCAACCGCGAAGCGTAGATTTTATGCCTCACTTAAAGCATCCCCTTAAATGCAAAAAATGCCAGGGAAAGCAATCCGGCCGTGACCAGCCCGATCGAGGTGTCCTGGAGCGGTTTGGGAACACGAGCGAGGATGATCCGCTCCCTGACTCCCGCAAACAGGATCAGGGCCAGGCCGTAACCCACGGCGTAGGCAAATGATGCCACAAGGGCCTGGAGAAAGGAATACTCCTCCATAATATTGATAAGGCATACACCCATTACGGCGCAGTTCGTTGTGATCAGGGGGAGAAAAATCCCAAGACCCGCGTAGAGGGTCGGGATGCTCTTTCTCAAAAACATCTCCACAAACTGGACAAGGGATGCGATGACCAGGATAAAAGAAAGGGTCCTCAAATATTCCAGGTCAAACGGCTTCAGGAGATAGGCGTTTAAAATCCATGTCATGGCGCCGGACATGACCAGTACAAAGATGACCGCCATGGACATGCCGGTGGCGGTTTCCATTTTTTTGGACACACCAAGAAACGGACAGTTTCCCAGATATTGCGCCAACAGGATGTTGTTGACAAAGACACAACTGACTATGAGTAAAATATAATCGCTCATCCAATTTCTCCTGTTTCAAGAGTCAGATGGAACAGTTCCTCTCCTGATCTATTTCTTGCCCAGAATGTTCATAACACACAACGTGAGCCCCAGACACACAAAAGCCCCGGGCGCCTGTATCATAAAGGTAAAAGGCTTGAAGGACGGGCCGAATACAGGAATATTGTATAGAGTGCCGTTTCCAAGGACCTCACGAAAAAGGCCGAGCGTGCCGAGTGCAAGCGTGTAACCGATGCCCATGCCGAGACCATCGGCCAACGAGGCCGCCACGCCGTTCTTTGCGGCGAATGCCTCCGCTCTACCCAGGAGGATGCAGTTTACGACAATGAGGGGAATAAATATCCCGAGTTTCAGGAAAAGGGGATAGGTGTAGGCCTGCATCAACAGCTCCACAACCGTTACAAAGGTAGCAATAACCACGATGTAACAGGCTATTCTCACCCTCTTGGGGATGCTGTTTCGGAGCATGGATATGAGGATATTGGAGCAAACAAGAACGAATGTGGTGGCGACCCCCATACCGATGCCGTTTTCAACGCTCTTGGTTACCGCCAGGGTAGGACATAGGCCCAGAACAAGGCGAAAAGGAGGAATTTCAGCCCAGAGCCCTTTTGTGAATTCCTGAACAACTGTCTTTGCCATAGCCGATTCTCCCCTATCCTTTTTTCTCTTTAATCGTTTTGATGATTTCGGGTTTCAGTCTTTCGTACACCCTGGCTGCTTCGATAACTGCACCACATACACCGCGAGACGTGATGGTAGCACCGCTCATGGCATCGATTTCTCCACCATCCGCCTTGACCTGAAGAGGAGCGGTGATAGACTTGCCTTTGAACTGCGCCACAAAAGAAGGATCTGATTTTGCTCTGGAACCAACGCCCGGCGTCTCGCTGTTGGTAGTTACGCCGACTCCCACAATCTTGTTAGTATCCAGATTTATGCCGACAATCACCCCCAGGACGCCGCCGAACCCCTTTCCGAAGACTTCAAAGGCAATCGTATTTTTCTTTCCATTGAATTCGCCTACGAACATTGTTCTTTCCGCAGCTTCATCCTTGATGCGCAGCCGATCGATAAGAGGATCGTTGGAGCTGCCTTCCATGATCGTCTTTATCGTCGGTCCCTTGACGAATTTCAGCTGCTGATATTCAATTTTCTCCTTGGTTGCGTTCTGAACGGCAGCCAGTACGCCGCCGGAAACGGCGCTGAACACGACAACGGCAATAAAGAGTT
>JBBSAR010000140.1:0-9065 GCA_038252125.1 Desulfatiglandales bacterium | reverse complement strand
GGTGCAGCTCCCCGCGGCCGAAAACCTTGAACCCGGCTCCCGCGCCAAGGGGCTCAACGGTGAGGGCTACGTCAGACAGGGTCTCCCTGAAGAGACGATCTTCCAACTGGCTGGAAGTGGAAAAGTTGGCTTCCTGTCCTGCAAAGGGGGAGTCATTGGGCATGAAACGCATGGCGACGGTGGGGGGGTCTATGTCGATAAGGGGCAGGGGTTTCGGGTTTTCCGGATCGGTAAAGGTCACGCCGACTGTAATATCGTCCATCCCCGCCACTGCCACGATCTGTCCCGTGTAAGCCGTATCAACGGGTACCTTATGGTCCAATTCAAAACGGAATATCTTTGTGATTCGTGCGGGGGTGATCGTCCCGTCGCGTTTAACCGCCGCGATATTCTGATTGATGCTGATGGACCCGTTTACCACCTTCCCCGTTCCCAGTTTCCCAAGGTAGGGAGAATAATCGATGGTATTCACCTGCAGTTGGAGCACGGCTTCCGGATCACCGGTCGGAGGCGGTATGTAGCTGATGATTTTCTCGAAAAGAGGTTTCATGGAGGCGCCCTCAATGGGGTCATCCATGTCGTTGATGGCATATCCGGACTTTGCCGAAGCGAAGATGATGGGAAAATCCAGCAGTTCGCTGGGGGCGTCCAGTTTGACGAATAGATCGAAAGTCTGGTCAACGGCCCAGTGCGGCCGGGCTGCCGGCTTGTCTATCTTGTTGATAACCACCAGGACGGGCAAACGAAGGGCCAACGCCTTTTTGAGTACAAAATAGGTCTGGGGCATGGGACCTTCCTGCGCGTCCACGAGAAGGAGGCAGCCATCCGCCATTCGCAATACTCTTTCAACCTGGCCCCCGAAATCGGCATGTCCGGGCGTATCAATGATATTGATGACATGGTCTCCATACCGAAAAGCCCCGTTTTTGGAGGATATGGTAATTCCCCGTTCCTTTTCCAGGTCCATGGAATCCATGTGACGTTCGGTTAAGGCCTGGTTTTCCCTGAACATGCCGCTCTGCCTGAAGAACTGATCGACAAGGGTGGTTTTACCATGGTCTACATGGGCGATAATAGCGATGTTTCTAATCAATTCCTGTTTCATATGGGTGTTCTCTACTCTCAATGTATGTTGTTGTTTATTTATAACGCATATATCCGGAAAGGATGTTCCCGCGGTGAATAGGACTGGGTTTGTGCGTAATTATTTGCTCAAAAGATAAGGATCACTACCGGATTCGCAATCAGATATGAAAAATAGTTTGGTCTGCATCCATCCAAGGTTTCTCAGCGCGTTGTATGCATACCACTGCGTATACCAGACTTTGGAGTCGGGAAGCCTTTTCAGGATCTCCTCTTGGACACTCCTGTCGCCTATAAAACCTAAGGCCCAGAAGGTCATGGAAACCACATTGGGGCTGGGATCATCGAGCATGGCCAAGAGGTCTTTGAGTGTTTCGGGGTTGTGACTGAAAGCCAGGGTCTTTGTCAGCCAGTATCTATCCTCAATGTGAGGGCTCCTTAAAAGCTTTTTATAAGCATCATAATTGGATATCTCCGCCCGTTTATCCAAGATTTTTTTCAAAGCGCTTATCCGTTCCCGGGCGTCTTTCGATTCCAGCATTTGGTCCAGGGTTTTCCCGGGCATCCTCCTGTCCTGTATTGGGGTGACGGCGGTCAGCAAGGTCAGCCCCATGCAGAAACAGACAAAGGAGGCCATATAGGCCGAGGCTTCCGGTCCCAAAAAAAGGCCTGAAAACAAACGAACCAGGAGAAACAGGAAAAGATATCCCATCGCCGGAAGCCCCGTCAGCAAAGAGAGAAAAACGCACTTTCTGAAAAAAACATGCCGATCCGCTTTTTTCGAAAATTCCTTTAAATGAATGGACCCCATGGCAAGGAAATCAGGGACGGTTGTGCTTACTTCGGTGTTTCCATGCTGTTGCAGTTGAATTTCTTTCCCTTGTCTCATCAAGACGAGGTCAACCTGTGGGGTGTTTTCCACCGGGAGGTAATCGTTCTCAAGGAGTTTCTTTCCCAGACTTTCTTTCAGGCCGGCACTTTCTGCCCCGGTGATCAGGCAGGTCTTGAGTGTTTTCCGGTCAAGCGGTTTGAATACTTCTGCCGGGTAGAAAGCATATCGATAATAAAAGCCATTAATCTCTCTCCCCGAAGTGCTGGTAAGGAGAAGATTGTCCCGCACGCTCATGAAGATATTGCCGTCCATCTGCCAGACCCATGAAATGCCGAGAAGAAGGATCAGCAAGGGGTGGATGATGGTAAAAGCCAGGCCATGTTTCCGTGGTGTGGTGGGCATCAGCTTCCGGGTTGTCCAAAAAACAGCAAGGGGAATGAAAAGAAAATAGGCGGAGGCAAAAGGAACGAAGCCGTGAAAGTTTATGAGCAGGAGGGCCAGGGGCAAGGGAATGAGAAGGCACGGCAAAAACCAGGTTTTCCGAGGAAAGACCCGTATCCGGATCCAGGAGAGACCCCATGCCGTCATGGATAACGCCGCGCCAAGGCTCAGGGTAAAAAAAAGCCCCCCGTAAAAGGCCGGACCAAAATCCCGCAAACGGTCCATGATGTGCTGATTGGGAATGGCCAGGTATCCTGCACTGGTGATGATTTTTAATTGAGTGTAGAGTTTTTCATTGGAAAAATAGACCTGCGCCGTGGCGATGGTCTGTGCCACGATCAGGCCTGAAAGGAGGCATGCGAGGGGATAGGTGTTTTTCAGGAGCAGAGAAACATGGGGCTTTTTGTTAGAGTACAACGCGCGAATCCGGTTTTAAGTTATGAGATATTACTCTGTAGTAGAAATGCCTGTTACGAGAGCTTTTTGTGTTGTAGATAAAACCAATTTCTCGTATTCTGTTCTAATTTACTGGCAGCAAAATGATGACCCGGAAAAACCATTCCGTCGTGACTCCATTCCTGCCAGGATTCTTGAATAAAATGCAATTTCTTCCATTATAAGCAGAAAATCCCTTGGGAAGGAAGGACAAAAAGAGATGCAAAAGAAGGTCGACCTAAATAGTGATGTGGGGGAAAGTTTCGGGGTCTACAAAATCGGCTTTGATGAAGAAGTAATCCCGCTGATCAGTTCGGCCAATATTGCCTGTGGGTTTCATGCCGGTGATCCGTCCGTTATGAAAAGGACATTGGATATTGCAGGGAAGAACGGTGTCGGGCCGGGCGCCCATCCGGGATTACCCGATCTGGTGGGGTTTGGTCGTAGAAAAATGGATGCCAGCCTTGAGGAAATCAAGGATTTTGTGATCTATCAGGTGGGGGCGCTTCAGGCCGTTGCCAGAAGCCATGGTCTTACACTGCAACATGTAAAGCCTCACGGTGCACTCTATAATATGGCGGTGGCGAATGTCGATATCTGGGATGCGTTCGCGGAAGTCCTCTCCCTTCTGGATAACAATCTGATTCTGGTTGCGTTAGCTGGTCCGAATAGAAAGCAGCTCGAAGAGATGGCAGCCAGGCATTCGATCCGCATTGCGTTTGAGTTCTTTGCGGACAGGGCCTACAACCCGGATGGGTCCCTCGTGTCGCGAAACATTCAGGGGGCGGTTCTGTACGATGACGACGAGGTGGCTGACAGGATCGTGAAGCTGATTGGTGAAGGAAAGGTGACTGCCATAGATGGCCGCGATATTTACCTGAAAGCCGAAACCATCTGTGTTCACGGTGATAATCCGGAAGCCGTGGCGCTGGTGCGCAAGATTCGTGAGGCGCTTGCGTCCGCGGGGATTGAGGTGTGTCCCATGGGGGCTTTTTTGTAAACCAGAAGAAGGGTCGCGTGCAGAGACGCCAAGACGCAGAGAAAGAATGACCGTGAGATTTGTGAAATCCGTGCCGAAAAAAATTAATAACCATGCAAGTCCGGAATTCCGTATCATGGGGGATCGCTCTTTGATTGCCTATTTCGGAGAGGTAATCGATCGGGCAGTCAATGACCGGGTCAGGAGGTTGTTTCTCCATCTCCATGACCATCCCATCAAAGGGATGCTGGAAGCCATTCCGGCCTACAGTTCCCTCGTATTTCTGTTTGATCCCGCCCGGACGACCGTCGACATCCTTCGGGAAGAAATTCTGGAGAAGGTCCGGATGATAGATAATGTAGAGATTCCCGACCCCGAAACGGTGGAGATCCCGGTAGTCTATGGGGGCGAGTATGGGCCGGACCTGGAGTGGGTTGCCCGAAACCACTCCGTATCGGAGGAAGAGGTTATCCGCCTTCACACCAAAGAGCTTTATCACGTATACATGATCGGTTTCACGCCGGGTTTTGCCTATATGGGGGAGCTTTCTCGCTCCCTTGCAACCCCCCGAAAAGAAACGCCTCGCACGGCCGTTTCCCGTGGTTCCGTGGGCCTGGCGCAGGAGCAGACAGGGATCTATCCTTCGGAGAGTCCCGGAGGGTGGCAGATCATCGGGAGAACCCCTTTGAAACTTTTCGATCCCGATAAAAGGCCCCCCACGCTTTTGCGGATGGGGGATCAAGTCCGGTTTTTTGCCGTTTCCAGGGAGGATGTGGAACCGTGGGAGAGGTAAATGCGCTGGAAATTGTTTCTCCCGGTCCTCTGACGACCATTCAGGATCGGGGCCGTTTCGGATTCGGGCAATATGGCGTGCCGCCCAGCGGCGCCCTGGATTCCTTTTCCCTGAGGGTGGGCAATCTTCTCGTGCGAAACGAAGAAGACGCAGCCTGCCTCGAAATTACACTGATGGGTCTGGTCGTGCGGGCGCTGGAAGATCTGGTGGTAGCAGTTACGGGGGCTGACCTTGATCCTCGGATCGATGGGGATGCTGTTGGGATGTGGCAATCCCTGGTGATAAAAAAAGGAGGACGTCTTTCTTTCAAAGGGCCAAAGAATGGGTGCAGGGCCTACCTCGCTGTCGGGGGTGGGATAGAGGTTCCCCTAATCATGGGCAGCCGATCGACGAACCTGAGTGCGCGGTTCGGAGGCCTCGAAGGCAGACCTCTTCAAGGGGGAGACATGTTGAAATGCGCTTCGCCCCATCTCCATTCAGGGGCAGCTGGACGGTTTCTCAGCCCTGACTTTATCCCGAAATATCCTTCAGATTGGGTAATCAGGATCTTGCCCGGGCCGCATGATGATCATTTTTCCGCAGATTCCTGGGGCAAGTTCCTTGCTGAACCCTACAAGGTTACGGGACATACCGACAGGACGGGGATCAGACTGGCGGGGACTTTCATCAACACAAAGGAGGGCCTGAGAGAATCGATCCTTTCAGAAGGGGTGGTCCCCGGCGCCATCCAAATTCCGGGTGACGGTCAACCGATTGTCATCCTGAATGAGACCGTAACTGGAGGATACAGGAAAATGGCCACGGTCATTTCCGCCGATCTTCCCCTGTTGGGCCAGCTGAAACCCGGAGATACGGTGCGATTCGTCAGGGTTTCGATCCAGGAAGCCATTACAGCTTTCAAAAGAATGGAGGATATTATCGCCGGTTTGGAATTTCAATGATGGATTTCAAACAAAGCGCACAGTGCCGTCGTTTCCTCCGGATCAAAGGTTCAGCAGGGCATTGATGCGCTCTTTGTCGAATCCGACCACCACCTCGCCGTCCACTACCAGGGCGGGCGCTGAGCGAACGCCCAGGCTGAAAAGTTCGTCCCTGGCTTCTTCATCTATCATCAGGTCCTTTCTTGAAAACGACACCCCTTTGCTGGTCAGATACTCTGCCAGTGCGGAACAGGGGCCTCAGAAAGGTTGCGTATATACCGTAATTTTATGGCTTTCCATAGTTCATCCCTATTCTCATCTAATTGGCTTTCCCTGCCTTCTGTTTTCGGGCTTTTTGCAGCGAATCCTGCCGTTTGGCTTCTGCGTTTTCTGAAATAAAAGGCTGTTCAGCTGTCATGAATTTTTTCATCCATTCCTGGCTGTCGGACCACGTGTAGGGAAGATCGACAATGATCCCCGGTCGTTCCGCCTCTTCCAATAGATTCAATCCCGCTCTGAGGACGGTGCGCTGGTTTTCGGGGTCGTGGGGGCGGCCCGCCGGGTTTCCCAACGGATAATTGAGAAAAACCTGCCTCGGGTTGCCGGCGCCGGCAGCGATATCCCGCGCATTGGTATAAGTGACTGTTGAGATGCCTCCTGCCTCTAACACCCGCGCAACCAGACTCACGGTCTGGTGACAGATGGGTCAGACGGGCGTGAGCAAGGCCACATCCACGTTGTCTTCGAGGCACTGCCGGAGGATTTCCGGACCATCCACTTCCGTGGTTTTGCGGTGGCTGTAATTGGGGAGGGTCCGATAGTAGTTCTTGCTTAAGCTTCCAAATACCCCCTCCTTAAAAAACTCCTGCATCCGCGTGGTAGGAAAGAAGGCATTGATGTCGGCCATGTCTGTCTGGTAACGATCGTGATCCTCACTGGTGGACAGAATACGTTCGACAGGCCAGTCGCTGGGCGCGGTGAAGACCTCCATTTCATTGGTGCCCAACATCCCGGGTTCTTCCAGGGGGATGCCCTCCTCGTCCAACAGGAGGAACGAGGCCGTGGTGACTAGCGCCACCCGGCATTCGGTAAGCGGCTTCTTCAACCGGGTGAACGGAATATCCTCGTTACAGGCGTAGTTATAGGTCTTGTCGTAGCCCTGATTACGGTAATATTCATGGGTCTTCTCAATATACCGGATATAGTCCATCATATACCTCTTCTTTATATGGATTGGATTTCCTCTATAACACTGATTTCAGGTTTTCCGGCAAGAAGGCCTTTCACCTTTCCAAAGAAGGCCTTGAAGTAGGGGGTAGAGGAATGGTGATCCAGGGCCGCCTTGTCCTTATATCGTTCCATGAAGATAATCCCGTTGGGGTTCGATGGATCCCGGTTCAATGTGTAACTGAGCGTCCCTTTTTCGTTCGCTACTTCCGCCATGAGCGTCTTGGCGAGGTCAATGACTTCATCGACCTTCCCTTCCTTAATGGTTAATTTTGCAATGACTCCTAACATTTTGAAACCTCCCTTTTTGAATATTGATTCCGATCCACGTACTCGTCGTCACAATTGGAACAAACCCGGGCAGGCGCCTCTTTGAAGATGGGCGTCATCCCGTCCCGTTCCGCGGTTGCGCTTTCAATTTCTTGAAAGCGCAACCGGTTCCCTGCCCGGCGCCACAATGCCCCGGCGTTCCAGCAGTGATCCGTCCTGCTGATACAGATAAATCAACGCTTTGATGTAGTTGGCGATGGCCTGTACCTCACCGATTTTGCTAACTAAAAGGTTCTTCTGGGCCTGGGCGACCAGAAGGCTGGTGGATTTTCCCACCCGCAGTTTCTCCGTTTCCACCCGCAGGGTTTCCTCGCTATACATGCGCGTGGTGGAGGACGCCTTGATCTGCTGCCTGGTGCGATTCACTTCAACATAGGCGGTTCGCACATCCAATTCCACCAGTTGCGAAAGGTTCTGGAGGGACTTTTCCGCTTGTTCCCGGCTCAACGTGGCCCGCTGGTGAAGGGATTTCGGGGCTCGATTGTAGAGGGGATATTCAAACCGGACCCCCACAAAAGCGTCGTAATAGTCTCCCGTGATATTGGTGACGGATCTACCGAAGGAGTTCGCATACCCGCTCTTTCCGAGGCTCACGAATAGATCCAGCACGGGCAGCAGGCCGTTTTTGGTTTTGACCACCTCCAGTTCGTCTTGCATCAGTTTCAGCCGGGCCTCGTTTAACAGGGGGCGCATGCGCATGCTCATGTCCACATAGGATCGAACGTCATCCAGTTTGATTTCGGGAATGGTCGGCTGGTAGATCAAATCCACATTCCGCAGCCACATATCCGGTCCCGGCGGATTGAGCAGGCGCAAAAGTTGCAACCGCATGGTTTCCCGGTCGCTCCGTGCGTTGATGAGTCCCTGCTCCTGGGCCGATAGCTCCGTCTGAACCGCGGGGAGTTCCGATTTCGCCAGGCGGCCCACTTCGATGAGTGCCAGGGTTTCGTTTACCTGCTGACGGGCCACCTTCAGGGATTCCTCGAAAATCTCCACCTGGCGTTTTGCCAGAGCGTAGTCCCAAAAGGTCTCTTCCACCTGCGCCACCAGGGCCTGGGTAAAACCGCGCAACTCGTATTCCGACATGCGGGTCTCCAGACGGGCCTGCCGCAATCGCACCAGATTCACATCGCTGCCGTATCCTCTCAGGATGGCCTGATTGACGTTGAGGCCCAGTCGGCTCCAGTAAAAGGCATCCTGGTAGAGGGAGGAATCATTCATTTCCGTCGTCCCCTCCAGTGTGACGGTGGTGCCCGTGGGGAAATATTGTGCCAGGGAAATGATGCCCGCCCCTTCATCCCCCGTGAAGTCCTCGGTTGCGGATCCTGCTCTTGCCTGGCGTTCTCCCTCGGTACGGCCGCCTGATATTTCCGCCGCGGCTTTCGGATCAAACACGGCCCTTTCCGTGTCCTCAAAGGTTTTTGTAAGGGCAGGGTTCAGCTTTTCCACAACCAGGGATGGGTTGTTTTCCAATGAAAGGAGAACGGCTTCGGTGGTGGTGATTTTCAGAGGTCCGGATGGCTGGGCGGCGCTTGCAGGCGGTTTGGGGAGTTCCTTTTCTTTTTCGTCTCTTGCCATGGTCACGGTGGTATCGGCCGGCGGATTGGGCCCGCCCACGGTCTGATCAATCCGTTTCTCCACAAAAGCGCAGGATGCAAGACCGAAGCAGCAAACCAGCATGACCAGAAGTCCGGGCAGACGCTGCAAAAGAGGTGAGTCCGTCATAGTTTTCTTTACGAGGCCCTTTCCATGGGGATATTTTGGGTGACAACAGGACTTCTAAAAGGATACAATTTTCCTTTTTGGAAAAAATGGCATCACCCGATCGGAAACAGCAAATTCCGGGATGGCGCGTATTCTCCTAAACCTTGAAAGGACAGTATAGCATGAAAAGGGCCGGTCTGAAAATTTTTGTTTTGGTACTGCTGCTGGGGGCCGCGGCAGGAGCAGGCTGGGTCATCTTTCGACAATTTCAGGATCATGAAAAGGGAAAGAAACCAGACGATGCATTACGATTATCGCCAG
>JBBSAR010000139.1:0-9068 GCA_038252125.1 Desulfatiglandales bacterium | reverse complement strand
GGCTCATCGCGGATTAACGTGGAAAAAATGTTGGCGATGCATTTTTTGCGGGACATTTGCCCGCAATGGGTATAATTGAAGATGGAAAAAACTCATAGGAGGATTTCCCATGAAATTACTGCCCCGCATTACATCGTTTGTAAAGGACGCTGCTAAAGCCGTGAAACGAATTAGCCTGTCAGAGTTTAAAGAAGTTGCGGATGAGACCCTGACCGAACTATTAGGCATTGCGACCATGGTGGTCAAAATGTATGCAATTCGTCGCGAAGGAGAACATGACGTCCTGCATCTTTGGTGTGCTCATTGCGAGCAGATTGCATTGTGTACACACTGCGGCTCACTTTCAACAGAAGTCCACCAAGAAGAAAATCGGTGTATCCGGCATTTGGATGTATGGGGGAAAAAAACCTTTTTGCATTTTCTTTCTCTTCGTTTCAAATGCGAAGATTGTGGCCGCACTTTTGTTGAAGAACTGCCTTTTGTAGATGCCCATCGCAGGCAATCCACGGCCTTCGAGATGCATATTTATCAAGCGTGCCTTGGAAGTACCCGCAAGGCTGTTGCAGTTGATGAAGGATTAAGTCAGTCCACCGTCAAAGAGATATTCAATTTTTATGCCGCAATGAAACATACTTCCATTGCTTCCCATACCACCAGGGTGCTGGGTATTGATGAGCTTTCTCTCAAAAAGCGCTACAAGCAATTCGTTCTCGTGCTTTCCGATATTGATAGAAAATGTATTCTCGCTGTTCTGGCTAACAGGGAGAAAAAGACTCTGGAAAATTGGATAGAAGCTTTGAGTTCCAAAGAGAAAAAGTCTATCCGTTTTGTATCCATTGACATGTGGGCCCCCTATTATCAAGCAGCCAGAAGCAAACTTCCCCACGCCAAGGTGGTGGTTGACCGATTTCATGTCATGAAACAGTTGAACACCCGCATGACCCAGCTGCGCACCAAATATCAGAAAGAAACCACCACCGAATTACAAAAAGTGCTCAAAGGCAGCCGCTGGATCCTTGTGCGCAATCGGACTGAACTGTCAACAGAGCAGGCAGACCATTTAGATAAGATATTGAAAATGTGTCCGGATCTTCGAACCTTGTATCTGCTTAAGGAAGAATTCCGAACCATATTCGAGAAAATCCGTTGTCGGGAAAAGGCCGCCCGGTTTTTCGACGCATGGATTCTAAAAGCCAAACTAACAGGCGATAAATACCTATCCAAATTTGTCGCCACATTCAACAACTGGAGAGAGGAAATCCTCAATTATTTCATTGAGCGAATCACCAACGGATTCGTTGAGGGGCTCAATAACGGTTTAAGAACGATGGTACGATCGGCTTTCGGTTATAGGAATTTCGTCAATTTTATACTTCGAGCGCACGCACAATTCGATCGTTTTCACGTTAATCCGCGATGAGCCAAAATATGTTGGGATGTTGATGCTGATGACGATTCTGGCGACGGCTGTTGCCGGGCGCTCCGGACGGTAAATATTTTGTGATCCAGTTCAAGTCATCGTTCGAGAATAAGAAATCCGCGATTGAAACCATCACGCCCATGCTGGATAAGGACGGCAAATGGCGGGTTTCCGGGTACTACATCAAGTAAAGATCAACATAGGCGCTATGGAAATACCTCTCTTTAAAGACATTATCATCCTGTTCGGACTGTCCATGGCAGTGCTTTTCATTTGCCACAAAGTGCGCATCCCGGCAATCGTAGGATTTCTTTTGACCGGATTGATTGCAGGCCCCCACGGACTCGGGCTGATTACCGCGGATAAGGAGGTGAAGGTCCTGGCGGAAATCGGGGTGGTGATGCTCCTCTTTACCATCGGCATGGAGTTTTCCATCAAGGATCTCATCCGCATAAAAAGAGCCGTTCTCCTTGGTGGCTCTTGCCAGGTGCTCTTGACCATTGCCGCGGTATTTTTTCTCCTGAGACAGGCCGATCTCAAATTCGGAGAGTCGATTTTCGCCGGTTTCCTCATTTCCCTCAGCAGCACGGCTATCGTGCTGAAGCTGTTGCAGGAGCGGGCTGAAATGGAGAGCCCCCATGGGCAAACAACATTGGGCATCCTCATTTTTCAGGACATTATCATTGTTCCCATGATTATCTTCACCCCCCTGCTGGCCGGAAGCGCGGGAGGCGCTGATCTCTCCCTGCCGCTTCTGTTGGCGCAGGCCGTGGGCATCATCCTGCTCGTTATCGTCGGGGCCCAATGGGTGGTTCCAAAAATCCTTTATATGATCGCCCGCACACGAAGCAGGGAGCTATTTCTTCTGACTATCGTATTTTTGTGTCTGGCCGTTGCCTGGCTTACGCACAGCATGCATTTATCCCTGGCGCTCGGCGCCTTCCTGGCGGGTCTGACCATTTCCGAATCCCCTTACAGCCACCAGGCCCTCGGCAATATTCTGCCCTTCCGGGATATCTTCACCAGTTTCTTCTTCCTCTCCATAGGGATGTTGCTGGATATCCGTTTCCTTTATGCCCACCCCGCCCTGGTCTTTCTTCTGACACTGGGAGTAATCCTTCTCAAATCGCTTGCGGCCACTGCTGCCACACTGCTCCTCGGCGTGCCGTTTCGGACCGCTGTCCTGGTTGGTCTGGGGCTTAGCCAGGTGGGGGAATTCTCTTTTATTTTATCCGAAACGGGTCTCCAATACGGATTGTTGAGCGGGGAAACTTTTCAGGTTTTTTTGTCGGTTTCCGTGTTGACCATGGCTGCCACGCCATTCGTCATCGCTTCAGGACAGAGGACAGCCGGTTTCCTTTCCCGTTTACCCATACCGAAAAAACTTAAGACGGGGCTCTACCCGTTTCAGGGTTTAAACGGTGCACGGAAGGGGCCGGCTCTGAAAAACCACCTGATCGTTGTGGGATTCGGGGTCATGGGACGAAATGTAACAAGAACGGCCCAGCTCGCAAACATCCCCTATCTCATTATCGAAATGAATCCAAAAACGGTGAGGGTGGAGAAAAAAAAGGGGGAGCCCATCTTCTATGGGGATGCGGGTCAGGAGGCGGTGCTTGAGCATGCCAATATCAAAGATGCGCGGGTCATTGTGCTGGTCATAGCCGATCCCGCGGCCACCCAGAGGATTACCGTCATGGCCAGGCGGCTCAATCCCAATGTGCATATCATCACAAGAACCCGTTTCGTGCAGGAAATGACGCACCTCTACGAACTGGGAGCAAATGAGGTAATTCCGGAGGAACTGGAAACGTCCGTGGAAATCTTTTCAAGGGTCTTGACCCGTTATCTCATTCCCCGAGATGAGATTGAGCGCCTGGTGGGTGAGCTGCGAGCCGATGGATACGGAATGCTTCGGAGCCTCGCCAAGGGCGCCCCCACCCTCTGCGATCTGCAATCTTACCTTCCTGAGGTGCAAATCAGCACACTTCGGCTTTATGGCAGTTCCCCCTTTGCCGGAAAGACTCTGTCGGAAATCGGCCTGCGAAAACATTACGGCGTGACCCTGGTAGCCATCGGCCGTGAAAAAAAGATCATTCAAAGCCCGAATGCCGAAACCCTGCTCCTGAAAGATGACATCATCGTGGTCCTTGGACCGCCGGAAAAACTTGCCGCAATGCCCGTTCTTTTCCAGCCGGGCGCGAAAAACAAGAAATGAGGAACATCCATGTCCGCACACTTCAAATTTGATCGAATGGAACTATCCGGCTCTTTGGGCGATCTCGGCACGCTCCTTCCCATAGCCATTGCCATGGTCCTTTTAAACGGCCTCAACCCGCTTGGGCTGTTTTTAAGCATCGGCGTCTTCTATATCATCTCGGGAATCTACTTCGGAATCACTGTACCGGTCCAGCCGATGAAGGTGATAGGGGCTTATGCCATTGCAACTTCCATGAGTGCCAATCAGATTTTGGCGTCGTCCTTGTTGATGGGGCTTTTTCTGCTGATTATCGGGATTACCGGGGCCGTTGACATCATCCGGAAGGTCACCCCCAAATCAGTCATTCGCGGGGTGCAATTGTCAACCGGAGCACTGCTGATCTCGGGCGGCATCAAATTCATGATCGGAACATCCAAGTTTCAGGTCCTTCAAAACGCCGCGGAACCATACCTCGCCTTTCAGACCGTCGGCTTCATACCCATAAGTCTGGTGATTGGATGCATCGGCGGCATCGTCGCCCTGCTGCTCCTGGATAACCGAAAATTCCCGGCCGGCCTGATCGTTGTGGCGGGAGGACTCATAGCGGGAGTAGCCCTGGGCGCCGGGGTGGGTCTGGGCGCCGGCGGCATGGGCTTTCACCTGCCGGAGATACTTCCTTTCGGGTTTCCGGTGAAGGCCGATTTCACCTTTGCCCTGTTTGCCCTGGTGTTGCCCCAGCTGCCCATGACGCTGGGCAACGCCGTTCTGGCATATACGGACCTTTCAAAGGAATATTTCGAAGAACGATCAGTCAGGGTCACCAATCGTAAGGTCTGCGTGAGCATGGCGCTGGCCAATTTTTTCAGCTTTTTACTGGGCGGCATGCCGTTGTGTCACGGGGCCGGAGGACTGGCGGCGCACTATCGTTTCGGTGCGCGAACGGCGGGATCCAACCTGATGATCGGGTTTATTTTCGTGGCGTTGGCGATCCTGCTGGGTAACAATATCGTTAACTTTTTCAATCTTCTGCCCATGTCCATCCTGGGCGTTTTGCTCATGTTTGCGGGCGTCCAGTTGACCCTCACCATTATGGACCTGGACCACCGCAAAGACTACTTTGTCGCGACATTGATTCTTGGAATCACCCTCGCATCCAATCTGGCGGCAGGTTTTATCGCAGGCATGGTTGTTGCTCAGCTCCTCCGGTGGGAGAAACTGTCTGTGTAGACGGGGCATTCCTTCCGCTTTCTGACTCCTGAATTCTGTATTCTGAATTCTGTATTCTTCGTTTTCATAAAAATGGTCCTGTTCGATCAGGCCCGATGGGCGGCAATGTCCTCTTCATGCCGCTCCACATAGGCGCAGCTTGGCTCCGCGCCGCATGCCCGGCACTTCCTGTCGTATGCGGAATTGATAGTCCCGCAGTCGGGGCAGGCAAAATGATCCAGCATTTCATCAAACCATTTCACATATCCAACTTCTTTAATGCGATCCTGCGCCTCCCACAACTCCAGTCTGTGGGGCCTTGCCTTTTGAAAAGTCTTTAATTCATCGCACGGGTATTCGTCGCATTCTCCGCAAAAATCTACGCCCTTTTCCGCGGCGCAGGCCACCATTTTGCATTGGTTTTCACAAAAATAGCCCCGTTTGTCGGAGCGGCATCCGTGACACTG
Source organism: Desulfatiglandales bacterium (assembly GCA_038252125.1). GTDB lineage: Bacteria > Desulfobacterota > DSM-4660 > Desulfatiglandales > Desulfatiglandaceae > DUZB01. Next base: position 3,775 of record JBBSAR010000139.1, on the reverse strand, counting down.
CCATGCCTCGGGCTCGGCGCCATAAAGTTTTGCAATCTTTTTAAGCCGCTCCGGGTCCTCTGCCGTGCCGATATAAACCGTGCAGGAGGGGCAAAACAGCCCGCAAACGGCGGTCAGTTCCTTTTGCGCCTGGAAATCTTTCTTCCCCTTCATCACGATGCTCCGCAACACTTCTTATGCTTTTTCCCGCTCCCGCAGGGACAGGGATCATTTCGTCCGACCTTCTTTTCCGCCTTGACCGGCTTCGGGGTATTCAACAATGTATCGAGATCGGCGATATCCTCCGGTTCGTCCGCCGCCAGCGCCATAACAAATATCCAGCCATTTTCCTCGAATATGGCGGAGACCTCTTTCAACCGTTCTTCGGTTTGCACACGAACAACCGCGGGTTTATTCTTGGTGCCCAACTTCGCCGTCTTTTTCCCGTCAAAACTCTTTTTCATCTTTTCACTCCTTCACGTTTTGCGACGTCCGTGCGCCGCATAGGTTTTTCCATATTCCCCACCTGCTGCAATTCGCATTTTGGTCTATTTGTAATCCGAGGTCATGGGAGAAAAGCCATAACGAGAATTGTTCCTATACCTTTATAGCGCTTGCATCAACAACATTTATGATTTAGCTTGTGTCCATCCATTAATGAATTTCTGGGCACTGCGGGTTTCCAATTCAGAAATGAGCAATTTTCAGCAAGATCAAGGAAAACAAGGGTTTGCGCGGAGACGTACGATAGTACGTCGCACAAGGAAACCCGCAGTTTGACGCCGAGATTGCGGAAAAGGGCCATTTATGGACGGAAACTAGCTTACCAGAATACTGAAAGAAGACGCTAAAGGCAACCTATTTTAAGAGGCGGAAACCGGGGGGAGACTTCATGAGGACAGTGGCTGACCTGATGGTTGAAATTTTGAAAGAAGCGGGTGTGGAGGTTCTTTTCGGGATTCCCAGCATCCACAATATAGGCTTTTACGAGGCATTGCGAAAAACGCCCGCCATCAAACATATCCTCTGTCGCCATGAGAGTACGGCCACCCACATGGCCGACGGCTACGCCAGGGAGAGCGGCAGGATAGGAGTGGTCATAAGTTCAACAGGGCCCGGCGCCGGATACACCGTTCCGGCCCTTCAGGAGGCCCTCGGCAGCAGCGTACCCTTGCTTGTGATCGCCACCAACATCTCCTCCGGCAAAATCGGGAAAGGTGTGGGAGACCTTCATGAAATCATGGGGCAGGAGGAGATTTTCCGAAACATCACCAAGGGAGTTTTTCCGGTTCGCACCATTTCCGACTTGGAAGACATGACGCGCAAGGCATTGGACACCGCGCTCACAGGTAGGCCCGGCCCCGTCTATCTGGAAATCCCGACGGATTTATTCACCGTGGAAATCGAGGCTCAAACCCCGCCTGGAGAAAATATCGAACTAAAGCCCGAAGCCTCGCCAAACCTGAAAAAGGCAGCGACCCTTCTTCGCGAGGCACGGAATCCCTTGATCCTGGTAGGGACAGCCGCCTTGCGGGCCGGACTGTCACAGGAGGTCGTCTCCCTTGCCGAAACCCTCACCGCCCCCGTCCTTTTTACGGCAAACGCGAGGGGAATGATTCCCGATGACCATCCTCTCGCTCTGGGGAATTGCGCCCGGCGCGGCGTCATCCGAGAAACTGTTGTTTCCTCCGACCTCGTCCTGGCCATCGGCACAAGGCTCAGGGAGGTGGATGCCAAAAGAAGGGGCCTTGTGTTGCCCCGACTCATCCATGTGGACTGGGACAATCAGTGGATCGGCAAAAACTTTCCGGCCGAAATCGCCCTTACCGGCAATCTTGTGCGGATCGTTCATGGGCTTATAAAGGGAATCGGTTCCTTGCCGGAGAACGAAAAACGCAAGGCACGCATGAAGGAGATTGTTTCGAATCGAGAGAAAGAGACCTCCCGGATAGGAAAACAACACTCCGAACCGGTGTACCTGGAGGCCATCCGGACTGTCCTGCCCAGGGAAAGCACCCTGGTGGTGGACAACACCCTGTTGGGGTACTGGTCCGAATATTTCTATCCCTCCTACATCCCGGGAGGGTGGATGGGCGCCAAAGGCTCCTCAATCATCGGCTTTGCCTTTGCGGCCGCCGTGGGGGCCAAAATCGCCGCCCCTGAAAAACCGATTGCGGCGATCATCGGTGACGGCGGTTTCCTGTACAGCACCCAGGAGCTTTCCACCTGCATGAGACACGGCATCCATTTTCCCCTGATCGTTGTCAACAGCCGATCGTACGGCATCATCGGCTATCTTCAGAATCTATTTCACCACCATGAATACGAGACCAAGCTGACAAACCCCGATTTTGTCCAATTGGCGAAGGCATACGGTGTGGGGGGATGCCGGGTGACATCTCCGGCTCAGCTTCAGGATGCCCTGTCGGACGCCCTCTCCGCACGAGAGATGCGTTTGATTGAACTGGTGGAAGATTTTCCGGAGCCCCCTTTCGCCAAGTATTAAGGGATCGGGGAGGGTGAGTGGCATTCATGTGGTTTTTCAACCATGAAGAACATGAAGGTCATGAAGAAAAAGAACTTCAAGGGCTGCCCAACGGGTCCGATGAAAAGGCGCTACGGAACAGGATATTCGGCAAACGGTTTTGTCTTTTCTATCTATCGCAGTCTGGGTGCACTCATTTTCAAATGTTTTCATGCTCTTCATGTTCTTCATGGTAACCAAAAGAGCGTTGTACTCGAAGATATTGTGTCTTTCAATTAGGTACACAGGATTCATTCACGGGTATTGAGCCTTGGTTCATCACAACTTTTAAGGCAGAACGCTCGATTCCAAAAAAACCAGGGAATTACTCTTCTTGCCGGGGTATTTTCCCATAATATCGGAATAGAAATCGCCGATGATTTCCATATCCCTTTCCATATTCCCCGTAACAGGAACCGTCGGTCCGATGCCTCCCACCTTTCGTCTGTAGTCCAGATACCCTAACACCAGCGGAACACCAGCGCCCTTGGCGATATGATAAAATCCCGTCTTCCAGTACGCGACCTTCCTGCGGGTGCCGGAAGGAGGAATCACCAGAACCATCCTTGCGTTTTTCTGAAAGGCCTGGATCGATTCCGCAACGGCATGATGAGCTCCCGAGCGATCGACGGGAAAAGCCCCCATCCATCGCAGGAAGGCCGCAACGGGCCTTTTGCGGAACCAGTCGCGTTTCATCATGATCAGCGGCTTTATTTCAAGGATGAATGCAAGACAGATGGTGTAGAAAAAATCCCAGTTGGAGGTGTGGGGCGCCGCGATAAGAACATACTTCGGGATGTCCGGCCTTTGCCCCGCAGCGTTCCATTCCGCTATTTTAAAGAGGCTCATCGCCAGCCATCGCATGAAGGTCCGGCCCATGAAGGTATTATGAACGGTATTACGCACTTTCGATCCTTTTCTCCTTTCTCACTTGTCACTCGTCATATGAAACATTTGGATTGAACCGCCAAGACGCAAAGGACGCAAAGGTTTTCCGGATTTTTTTCTGATCGGGGCAACCGATCAGAAAAAGGCCAAGCCTTGCGGAGCAGTCATTACGTCAGAATATTCACCATGGATTTGATGCTTTTTTTATGCCAGCCTTCAGAGCACGTTTTATCCATTCGTCAAAATGCCCGAAGGGCTGATTGCTTTACCGAATCGTCCGTTCCGATTCGGTAAAAAACCATATCTTAGCGTTCTTTGCGTCTTGAGCGTAGCGGGCGGTAAATCGTTTTGCGCATAAGTTTCCGTCTCGGTCTGACTGATTTG
>JBBSAR010000138.1:0-9118 GCA_038252125.1 Desulfatiglandales bacterium | reverse complement strand
GAGATGCAGGGTATTGGCGTTGTATTCAGAAAAGAGCTTCAGGATCACCTGACCAGTTACCGGTTTGTCATTCTTTTTGCCCTCATTGCCATGGTCAGTTTCATCACAAGCTATATGGCGGCTATGCATCTCAGGCAGAACCCGGACACCCTTTCCTCCATAAGGTATCCCTTCTTGATGCTTTTCAGCACACCTGGAGCGCTCCTTTCCATGGTCCAGTTTGTAGCCTTTTTCGGCCCTCTCATCGGGCTCATCCAGGGATTTGACGCCATTAATCGGGAAAGAGGGCAGGGAACTCTCATAAAAGTCCTATCCCAGCCCGTTTACAGGGATTCGGTCATCAACGGAAAGTTTCTGGCAGGGGTAGTCACCATCGCCATCATGCTGGCGGCCATCATCCTCGTGATCACCGGATTCGGCATGTCCGTGGTGGGCGTGGTTCCTGATGTGGAAGAAATCTGGAGGGTCTTCGTATACTATGTCATCAGTATCTTTTACATCTCCTTCTGGCTGGGTCTCTCTATCCTTTTTTCCATCCTGTTCAGGAGCGTTGCCACTTCTTGTCTGGGCGTCGTGGCCCTCTGGATATTCCTTTCTTTTTTCATTTCCCCCGGGGCGGAAGTAGTGGCCAATGCCATCGTCCCCCTGAATCGTGTCACGGAGACGCAACCGGAAATGATCATCAAAAACGCGCGCGTGAAGGAACTTATCTCCCTTGTTTCCCCCATGGTCCTTTACTCCGAATCAACCGCCACCATCATCGATCCCATGCGAAAAACAACACGAACTCTGGTTTTGATGGGTCCCATGGAGGAAATGCTCTCAGCAAGATTCCAGAACCCCCTTTCCATCGGCCAGAGCCTCATCGTCGTATTCCCCCATATCATCGCTCTTATTGCCCTGACCCTGATCTGCTTTGCCCTATCCTATACGATCTTCATGCTCCAGGAAATCAGGACGTAAGTTCCACGAGAATAAGACTGCTGAAACGCGGATCCGGGGGTTTGTCGGGAATCGCCTCATATTCCCGGCTGAATTCATCCCAAAGTAAAGACAGATACTCCTCAAGAGCCTCCTTTTCCCCCGCAGCCAGCCCATGCGCTGCATCCATAAAATCTCTTACAAATGGCGCTTTGCAGGTGGCCATGGTGTACGGGGGGCCCGATTCACCTGTTCTCAGCTTCCTAAAAAGCTCCATGGTCTGTGTGGAAGAGAGCGGGGCAAACACAGGATCGAGCTCCAGCATCTGCCTTGCCCAGATGGTCAGAAAAATCGGCTGAAACGTCTCCGGTAAGAACTCGTTCTCGGAGGGGGTTAGGGAATACGGCGCCGCGAGGTTCGAAAGGAGCGTGTCCAGCCCCTTCAGCACATCGATTGTTTTTCGCACATACAGGACCTCCTCCCGCCGTTCGAAGAACTTAAACTTCTCCTCGCCCGCAGAATCATGGAGCTTGGGTTTATCTTCTAAAATACCGTCAAGAACCCCTCCAAGCTCATCTCCCCAGAAACTGTTTCCCAGCCCCTTCTCCCTGAACCAGCTTTGCTTGATCCACCTCTGGGCCATCCATTTCAGCTCCAGGGTCATACTGAAGCCCACCCGAAAAAGGGTCTGGAGAGAATTATTTCTAACAAGGTTGAGCGCCATTTCCCGGTTTTTCCCGCAAACATCCTCAAGAGCGAGATTCAGATAACCGCCTGCCCTCCTCGACGTATTCACGAGGTCATCTACGCTCTCCACGCGTATCCGGTCGGCGGAAATAATCTGGTTGCAGAGCCCCGCAAATTCCAACCACAAACTGTCCATCAGCCGGGGATCATTGATACCGGAAAGAATACTGGGAAAAAGATTCCCTCCCACACTGTGCACCAGGGGAGATAGAGGAACCAGATCACCACTGTTGTCTTTGACCAGGGGATGAACCGTCTCCGCGTTTCCTTCCATTTTCAGGGACGACGACTTCAGTCGGCTGTAAATTTCAAATGCTTCCTCAGGGCCTAAAAATCCATGTTCGCCGAGACGAACGTTCTTCGTTCGGAACATTTCTTCTTCCATTTCCGAAGGAATAACCCCAACCAGTCCGCAAAGAAGGGTCTGGTAGGCGCCCGAGTTTTCAGATGCCAGGATATTGAGCAATCTTTCTATGACCTCTCTCCGTTCTTCCTCGAAAACCTTGATATAAAAAACCCCATCGATGGTGATCACACCCTCTTCCGGCTCAATGAAATCATCTTCATCCCCGATTTCAACGCGGATATTGTTGAAAAGAAAGAGATACAGCAGCTCCTGTTCCTCTGAAAGGAGCCAGTTTACGAGCCGATGTGGATCTGCCATCTCGAGCAACCGTAGCCAGTTAAAGGATTGCCGCAGATCAAGACGGTCAAAATCCCACAACTCCAGATCCAGTAAATACCGCCATTGTTTTTCCGATGCCAGTCTGAGGATGGGAATACAGTCGTCCTCGCCGATCTTCTTTACCAGCCAGAAAAAATCCCCTTCCGGAAGGCGTTGTACCAGATGGAGCGGATCGGGATGATCCATGACCCTCTTCAGGGCATCCCCCGAAGAGAGATTGTGGATGTCCGCCAGGATGGACCTATCTTCTGAAAGAGCAGGAATGAAGGGGATAAGGCCTGCTTTGGTTTTCTTACGCGATTTCTTCAAAGGCGTGATTCTCCTGTAACCTAATCGGCATAAACAGGCAAATCCCCTTTCGGGACATCCGCCAGCTTTGGATTTCTATTATCCTTCGCCGAAAGAATGGGACTTTGTAACGGCCACCTCACCCCAAGGTCATCATCCGACCAGAGAATACCGTATTCATCATCCGGGGCATAAAAATCGGTACATTTGTAAATGACATCCACTTCATCGCTCAACACACAAAATCCGTGGGCAAATCCACCGGGAACATAGAGCTGGCGTCTGTTTTCAGAGGACAGGGAAACGCCCACCCATTTTCCAAAATCAGGCGATCCCTTTCGAATATCCACCGCCACATCAAAGATGCTCCCGTTCACCACATAGATCAGTTTTCCCTGGGGGGATTTCAACTGATAATGAAGTCCTCGAAGGGTTCCCCTCTTTGAATGGGAATGGTTATCCTGAACAAACGGATCCATAATTCCGGCCCGGGCATATTTCTCCCCGTGATAGGTTTCCAGGAAGAATCCCCTACCGTCCCGGAAAACCCGCGGCTCCACAAGGATCACTCCGGGAAGTTCCAGTTCAGTAAATAGCAGGGGCATTTTGTCCACCTCTTCCTTCTGCAATCATCTCCATCAGGTACTTTCCGTATTCATTCTTCAACATGCCGTCAGCCATCTGTTTGACCTGCTTTTCCGTAATGAAACGGTTCCGGTATGCAATCTCTTCCACACAGGCCACCTTGAGTCCTTGTCGTTCCTGGATTGACCTGACAAAACTATTGGCCTGGTGCAGCGATTCACAGGTCCCGGTATCCAACCAGGCAAACCCTCTGCCCAAGAGTTCGACCCGCAGCGCCCCTCTTTTCAGATACTCCAGATTCAGATCCGTAATTTCCAGCTCCCCCCTTGGGGATGGCTTGAGATTTTCGGCAATGGAGACCACGTCGTTATCATAAAAATAGAGGCCGGGCACCGCGTATTTGGATTTCGGCTTTTCAGGCTTTTCCTCGATTCCGGTCACATTCCCATTCCCGTCAAAATCCACCACCCCGTATCTCTCGGGATCTTTCACAAAATAACCAAAAATGATTCCCCCTTTTTCAAGGGCGGCGCATCTTATCAGTCTTTCCTGGAGACCGTGACCATAAAAGATGTTGTCGCCCAAAACCAGCGCCACGGAGTCCTTCCCTATGAATTCCCTGCCGATGATAAACGCCTGCGCCAGTCCTTCCGGGCGCGGCTGCTCCTCGTAGCTAAAAGAGAGCCCCAATTGGGAACCGTCTCCGAAGAGTTCCCGAAATCTGGGAAGGTCTTCGGGCGTGGAGATAATCAATATTTCCCTGATTCCCGACAACATCAGCACCGAAAGGGGGTAATAGATCATCGGTTTGTCGTAAACCGGCATAAGCTGTTTGCTGACCACCCGCGTAAGGGGGTAAAGCCTGGTGCCGGAACCCCCGGCAAGTATAATTCCCTTCATAAGCAGTATTCACCTCGAAACATTCGCTGTTTTTTGTACCGTTACAGCATGCCGGTATATCGACATCCCGGCATTACCTGTTATCTCCATACTGTTCCGCCATCCATGCCTTGTAATCGCCGCTGAGCACCCTGTGTACCCAGTTCCGGTTGTCAAGATACCAGGTCACGGTCTTTCGCATCCCCGTTTCAAAAGACTCCTCAGGGGTCCATCCCAGCTTCTCTCTGAGTTTGGTGAAATCGATGGCATACCTGCGGTCATGGCCGGGACGATCCTTGACAAAAGTGATCAGATCCCTTCTTGGCGCATCAAACTTCAGCACCGGAAGATCATCAAGAATATCGCAGATCATTTCCACGATCCGAATATTCTCCATCTCGCTGTTTCCGCCTACATTATAGGTCTCTCCCCTCACACCACGTTTCATAATGGTCCATATGGCCGTACAATGATCCCGCACATAAAGCCAGTCTCTTATATTCAGGCCGTCGCCGTAAACAGGAAGAGATTTCCCTTCCAGGGCATTGAGAATCATGAGGGGCAGCAGCTTTTCAGGAAACTGGTAAGGCCCGTAATTATTAGAACAGTTGGAGATCGTCACAGGCAGGCCGTAGGTCTTGAAATAGGCCCGCACGAGGTGGTCGGAAGAAGCCTTGGATGCGGAATAGGGGCTGTTGGGACTGTAAGATGTCTCCTCGGTAAAGTATCCGTCGCTCCCCAGGCTCCCAAACACTTCATCCGTGCTGACATGATGAAAGAGTTCCAACCGGTCCTGATTCGCTCTGGCCAGCTCCAGCAGGGTAAACGTGCCGACAATATTGCTTTGAATAAAAGCATCCGGTCTCACAATGGACCGATCCACATGGGATTCCGCCGCAAAATGGCAAACAGCGTCAATCCCGTATTGTTCAAAGACGGCCTTCATCCGTTCCCGGTCGCAGATATCCACTCTATCGAAGATGTAGCGCCCCTTAAAATCTTCTTCCATTCCCGAAAGATTTTCAGGATTGCCGGCGTAGGTAAGGCAATCCACATTGATTACCCGACCGGAAAAATCCGACTCCTTCAAGAGATACCGGATAAAATTGCTTCCTATAAAACCGCAACCACCGGTTACCAGGATATTTTTCATTCTCCGTTAATCCTCTTCATACACATTCGCGATGCAACAAAGGAAGGTTGCCCCCTGAGAATCACTTTCATTCAACATGCTGTGGGGCTCCATGCTGGGAACAAAAATGACATCATTGGGTCCTACACGCTTTTCAAGAACCACCTCATCCGTCTCCGAATCATGGGAGCGGACAGCAAGATTCCCGGTGAGCATATACATGGTCTGCATATAAAAATGTTTATGGATCGGAATTTCACCGCCGGGCCCCACGGTAAAGAATCGGAGGCCATAGTCCGGCGATTCTTCCGGCCCCGCCTGGCTCAACCACCGAATTCCCACTTGTTTCACCTCCAACGGCTGTCCTCTGTAGGGAAAACTCTCTATCTTCTTTTCTTCTTTATCTTTTACATTCAGGATATTCATAAATTCTCTCCTTCATTTCGTGTTATCCAGACTGCATTATTTCGCTTCGAACCATCCATAACACAATATTTTCGAACAATGCAAAAAAATTCGCCTCCCCACGAATTACCATAAAATGAGACGAATTTTACAAGTGCCCCGGGGCGCCCGGGGGAGCAAATTCTCCCTCGACTTCCTAAAGAACAACCTCGATGCCAACGGCCTGTATTACCTCAACAACAAGTATTTCCCGGTCCTGATAACGGCTCTCGCCACAATCGGCCTTATTTTCTAAGGAGAAATAGGCCGGTCGATTTCTCCTTGACTACCGTTCCCCTTTCCTATAGCATAGCCAAATATGCTTAAATAAGCTACGAATACTCCTTTCCTTCAGCTGGTTCTCCAGCTTCTCGTTTATCGTTAACTGTTTTCTTAAGACCATAGGCATTCCCGAAAAATCGGGAAGCAACAACAAGGAAAAAATGGAAAAGCATAAGATAAAAGCCAAGCTTATCAGAATACTTGAAATATCCCCCCCTTTGAAAGAGATTCTCCTCTCTTCTGATTCCGTTGATGAGAAGCGCGAGAAGATCAGCCGCCTTTTGGGCGATCTGCTGGACGCGACGTTTTATGATGATGAAACGGTTCCTCCTTTGGAATGGGTCCTGATGCGGGACACGATCCGCGTCTTCCGAAGCATCATTTCGCCAAGAAGCGAAAGACTGATCGGTCACAGTTTTCTCCGTTACGTCAACGATCTATTGCACAAGGATGATCTGAAAGATTTTAACGGACCGGAACAGGGCTTTCTTGATGAGCTGGAACACCTTCTAAAAGGTCTTATGGGAAAAACAGGGATATACCCAAAAACCATCCCCGCTTTTTCGCGCCATGAAGGGAGAAAGGCAGCTCTCCTCAGATCGGCGGATCTATCGAGAATGGCCAGATCAGCCACACAGATTATGGATGGCTACCCCTGTGGGCTGGACCATGCCGTGATCAGAAGGCGCAGCAAGAACAAAGCCCGAATACTCAAATACTTTAACGCCACCGAGCTGGAATGGGAAAACTGGAAGTGGCACACAAAACATATCATTCGCAACGTAGACACACTGAGTCCATTGATCCAACTCACGGAGGAAGAACACGAGGCAGTCAAACTGGCCCGTGCCTTCAAAATTCCCTTCGGAATCACCCCCTATTATCTCTCCCTCATGGATTACAGGGCGGAAAGAGTGCGGGACAGAGCGGTGCGGGCTCAGGTCATTCCAAGCTTGAATTACGTTCTGCAGATGAAAAAGCTGAAAGAAGACCAGGAACACTCCATGGACTTTATGCTTGAGCGGGATACGTCTCCCATTGAGGGAATTACAAGGCGCTATCCGATGATCGTGATCCTTAAGCCGATTCTCACCTGTCCCCAGATCTGCGTCTACTGTCAGAGAAACTGGGAAATCGAAGACGTCTATTCCCCGAATGCGGCCCTCGGTGAAAAAAAACTGGCCAGAGCAATCCAGTGGATCGCCGACACCCCCGAGATCCGTGAAGTCCTCATCACTGGAGGGGACCCCTTCCTGTTATCCAATGCAAAAATTGAAAACCTGTTGTTCAGGCTATCCAAGATTTCCCACATAGAAAGAATCCGGATCGGCACGCGAACGCCGGTCACCCTGCCTCAAAGAATCACCGATTCCCTTGTTCGGGACATCAACCACTTCCATAACCCGGGCAAACGAGAAATTCTCCTCGTTACCCATTTTGAACACCCCTACGAAATCACGCCGGAAGCCATGGGCGCCGTGCAGAAATTCCGGCGTTACGGTATGGAAGTTTGCAATCAGATGGTTTACACCACCTACAACTCCAGAAGGTTCGAGGCGGCGGCGCTTCGATTGAAGCTACGGAGCATAGGCGTCAGCCCATATTACACGTTCAACACCAAGGGAAAGGAAGAAACAGACGATTACAGGGTCCCCATTCCGAGACTGCTTCAGGAACAACAGGAAGAGGCACGTCTGCTTCCAGGATCCGTTCGGACGGACGAAATCGTCTTTAATGTGCCCGGATTAGGCAAGAACTACCTGAGAGCGATTCAGAACCGGGATATTATTTCCATTCTGCCGGACGGCAGCCGGGTGTATGAATTCCATCCCTGGGAGAAAAAACTGACACTGGCGGATACGTACATATATACTGATGTTCCCATCACCAATTACTTGAGAAGGTTGAAAGCTTTAGGCGAAGAGATTTCACGTTACAAAACAATCTGGCATTATTATTAAACTCTTAGAAAATCCAACGTAGAAGATGTTAAACCGTATCCTATTCAAAAATCCCGGCAGAATGGAGTCACAAGGTCTTTTTTGCGGCCGCATCTTGGATAAACCTTCACCGACCGTTGAGAGGTCCTTCCATGCTGGTACAACAAAACCTATTGGGTTACCAACGAAACCTCCCGTACCGGCATAGAAGGACCGGTGCTCTATAGGAATCAGATGCGGCAGCAAAAAAGACCTTGTGACGGAATGGATTCCAGATCCCGATATTGTTACCGCGGAATTTGAATACGATACGTTAAACCAAGGAGCATACAACATATATGGAGGATCCGAACTACATCAAGATAACCACGGGACTTTTCATCATGCTGAATCCGTTTGTTCTCATCCCTGTTTTTCTCGCCCTTACAGGGGGGATGACCAAAACCGAACGGATGAAGGTGGCATCCACTACCTCTCTGTCAGTCTTTATCATCATGCTCATCGCCGTTTTCGCTGGCAACCACGTGTTATCCTTTTTCGGCATTACGGTAAGCGACTTCCGCATTGCGGGGGGACTGCTGATTCTTCTGATGGCGCTTTCCATGGTAAGGGCAAAAGAAGAAGGGATGCGTTACAGTGACAAAGAACACACTGAGGCGAGATCTCAAGACACCAATATAGGAGTTGTTCCCCTTTCCATCCCCCTGATGGCTGGTCCGGCTGCCATGAGCGTCGCCATTATTGACGCGGGAATATGCTCTACCTTTTTTTCAAAATCGCTCCTTGTGGGAATCATCATCTGTTTATCCGGCGTACTCTGGGTAGCCATGTTCCTGGCAGAACGGATTGCAAGGGTATTGGGCCACACAGGGCAACAGGTCCTCACCCGCATCATGGGCCTCATCCTGCTGGCGCTGGCCATCGAGTTCATCGTTGTGGGGGTCACCCAGGCCTTTCATCTCACCCGATAAGATCTTTCCGATTTTCCAATATAGTCCGAATTTCCTGAATAATCGGCCCATTCTCTTCCCACAATGCGCAACTGTTTATGAGATTGGAAAGGCCCTGGAACTCTTCCAGTGAGGCGGGGATGGGTTGCTTTTTCCTGGACCTCTGGGTCCAGTAACCATGGAGCGCCGCAGTCCCCATTACCACTACAAGATGGGTCAAATGATTACAGCCTCTCACGCCGCCCAGCAGATGACGCACCTTCTC
>JBBSAR010000137.1:0-9143 GCA_038252125.1 Desulfatiglandales bacterium | reverse complement strand
GCCCTGACGCATTGCAAGTCCCATTGCGTTCCTGCATTTTTTTCGAGGATTTCGAGGGCCGTCTCCCGGCTCCTTCCCTTCTGATAAGGCCTGTCCGTGGTCATGGCGTCAAAGGCATCGGCAACAGCCAATATTTTGGCCCCAAGGGGGATCTCATCGTCCTTGAGTTTTCTGGGGTATCCCTTTCCATCCGGACGTTCATGGTGACAATACACATACTCCACGGCTGGCCCCAAAAAATCAAGATCGTGAAGAATGTCTGCCCCGGTGGTGGGATGGGAGATGATTTCCTTCACAATCTCAGGCGGATTTTTTGCGCCATGGGGATTAAAGAGGTCGTCTGAGAAGCCGATCTTCCCTATATCATGCAAGATGCCGGCCAGACGCACATATTCCGTCTGATCGGCGTCAAATTCCATGTACTCGGCCATCTTCTTCGCCAGGTCCGCAACTCTGGCGGTATGGCCTTCTGTATAGGTGTCCCGGGCGGCCAGTGCGTGGGCCATGGCGGAAACCACGCTGATCGTATTTTTCTTGATGGTCTGATTCAAGTTCTCCAACTCTTGAATCATCATCTCAAGACGGTATTCCCTTGCCTCAATTTTCACCATCATGAGGCCTACCGCCTCGGCGACGGCGCGAATAGGTTCGGGCTGTTCCCTCCTGGTCAACTCCATGATGTCGTTGGAGTATTTTCCCCCGGCAATCTCTTCGATAATCTTCACTAAGCGATTAACGGCCATGTCGGTTTTCTCCTCGCGCTCACATTTTATCGCGTCAAATAAACAAGGAATTCCTTGTTGCCTTTTGGTCCAAGAATAGGAGATGGAATCGCCCCTCTCACGTTCCAGCCACATTCCTCAAAAAAGATGTTGAGGCTTTTGACAACCTCCTCATGCAGAACTGTGTCCCGAACAACTCCTCCCTTTCCTACCTTTCCTTTTCCCACTTCAAACTGGGGTTTTATGAGCGCCACAATATAGGATTCATCCGTCAGGAGATCGGAAACAGGAGGGATGACCAGCCGCAGGGAGATGAACGATACATCGATGACCGCCCCCTGGACAGGATCGGAAAAAAAGTGGGGCTTCAGATGGCGGATATTGGTTTTTTCCAGAATTTGCACGCGGGGGTCCTGACGAAGTTTCCAGTGGAGCTGTCCATAACCCACATCGATGGCAAAGACCTTTCCGGCCCCGTACTGAAGAAGGCAGTCCGTGAAACCTCCGGTGGAAGCCCCAACGTCCAGGAGGACCTTGTCTTTTACTTCTACCTGGAACTTTTTCAGGGCAGCATCCAGTTTGATGCCGCCGCGACTTACAAAAGGAGGGGAATAATCTTTTACAGTGACGACCGCCGTCGATGGAAAAGCGTGCCCGGCCTTTTCGGCCTTTACTCCATTCACCGTGACAAGACCGGCCATAATCAAGGCCCTGGCCTTTTCGCCACTGTCGGCCAACCCATTTTCCACCAGAAGGCGATCTAAACGCAACTTATTATTTTTCGGCCCTTTGACAGAAATCCTTAGCCTCCTTGAAAATCCCGGAGGAGTCCAATCCGTACTTTTTCTTCAATTCAGCGGGAGAACCCTGTTCCACAAACTTATCCGGCAGCCCCATCCTGCTTACCCTGACGTTATCCAGGCCTTCATCATTAAAGAGCTCCAGGATAGCGCTTCCGAAACCACCGTTTCTGGTATTTTCTTCCACCACCAGGACACGCCCGCAAGCAGATGCAATTTCAAGGAGTTTTCGGTCCAGAGGTTTTGCAAACCGGCAGTTTACGACCCCGGCATTCAGGCCTTCTCCTGCAAGCATTTCCGCGGCGTCCAGGGAAGGATAGACCATGGAACCCAATGCGAAAATCACAAGATCTTTTCCCTCTCTGAGCACTTCGGCCTCCGCTATGGGAATCAGTTGGTATTCGGAATCCAGGGGAACCCCTACGCCATTGCCGCGGGGATATCGAATGGCGATGGGGCCTTCGTGCCGGAGGGCGGTGTAGAGCATATTCCTGAGTTCATTCTCATCCTTGGGGGCCATGAGAACCATGTTGGGCAGACTCCTGAGATAGGTAATATCAAATTGCCCGTGATGGGTGGGTCCATCTTCCCCAACCAGTCCTCCGCGGTCGATTGCGAAAATCACGGGAAGATTTTGCAGGCACACATCATGAACGATCTGATCAAAGGCCCGTTGCAGAAAGGTGGAATAGATGGTTACCACCGGCCTGAAGTCTTCCGTCGCAAGGCCGGCCGCAAAAGTAACCGCATGCTGTTCCGCTATGCCCACGTCCAGGAATCTTTCCGGGAAAATCCTTGCAAATTCCGTTAGACCGGTTCCTTCAGGCATGGCCGCCGTAATGGCGAAAAGCTTCGGATTTTCTCCGGCAAGATCGACCATCGTATCGCCGAAGACCTTTGTATAGGATGGCGGAACTTCAGGCCTGCCTTTTGGAGGGAAGCCCGTCGGGATCTCAAATGACCCCACCCCATGGAAATGCGCCGGATCCTTCTCGGCAAATTCATATCCCTTTCCCTTCACGGTCAGGACATGGACAAGAATCGGCCCTTCCAGGTGGGTGGTGTTATTGAACGTCTCGATCAACCGATCGAGACGGTGGCCATCGATAGGTCCCACATATTTGAATTTGAAGGCTTCGAACATCATGCCGGGCGTGAAGAAAGTGATAAAGGAATCTTCGCTTTTCCGGACAAAATTAAGGATGTTTTCTCCGACACCCGGGAGGGTCTTGATAAAATTTTCCAGATCCCTTTTCAGATTCACAAATCTTTTTCCGGTCATCTTACGGCTGATAAAAGAGGAGAAGGCGCCCACGTTGGGTGCAATAGACATGGCATTATCGTTCAACACCACGATCAGATCTTTCTCCGTGTGTCCGGCCTGATTCAAACCCTCGAACGCCATACCGGCGGTCATGGAACCGTCGCCGATAACGGATATGACTTTATGCTTTTCTCCCTTCAACTCCATTGCCGTGGATATGCCCAGACCGGCCGAAATGGATGTACTGCTGTGCCCCGTATCAAATGTGTCATAGGGGCTCTCCGATCTCTTTGGAAAACCGCTGATCCCTCCATACGTTCTCAGAGTGTGGAAACGGTCCCTCCTTCCGGTAATCAGCTTGTGCGCATAGGCCTGGTGTCCCACATCCCAGATAATTTTGTCCAAAGGGGTATCAAACACATAATGAAGGGCGATGGCCAGTTCCACCGTGCCGAGGCTGGGCGCCAGGTGTCCGCCGGTCTTGGAGGTTGTTTCAACGATTTTCTTTCGAATTTCTTCGGCAAGGTCCCGGAGGTCTTCCAATGACAGCTTCTTTAGATCCGCTGGGCTGTTGATGTTGTCTAAGAGGTTTCCTTGTTCACTGAGGTCAGTCATTTCTTCCTCTCAATAATATATCGGGCAATTTGACGGAGAGGCTCTGCGTTGCTGCCAAAATCCGAAAGATCCCGGATAGCGTCTTGAATCAGGTCCGATTGAATTCTTTTCGATTCATCAAGCCCTAACACCGCGGGATAAGTCATCTTTCCTTTATTCTCATCCGCTCCGGTCTGTTTTCCAAGGAGCTCGCTATCTCCTTCTATATCCAGGATGTCATCCGCAATCTGAAAAGCAAGCCCTGCTTTTTGCCCATAGGAACGAATCCGCCCAACGGCATCCTCTCCTGCTTCCGCAAAAATTGCGCCCGCGGTAACGGATGCCGTAATCAACGCGCCCGTTTTTCGGGCATGCATGTATTTCACGATCTCCAAATCGGGCTCTTTGCCTTCCGACTGAATATCCACGACCTGTCCTCCTACCATCCCCTCATATCCCGCGGCGAGGGATATCAGTTGAACGGCCTGAACAAGCACGGCAGGGGAAACCCTTTTGGGAATCTCTTTCGAGGTCATCATGCGAAAGGCCTCCGTCAGGAGACCGTCTCCAGCCAACAGGGCCATGGCATCCCCGAACACCTTGTGATTGGTCGGTTTTCCCCGCCTGAAATCATCATTGTCCATGACGGGAAGGTCATCATGAATCAGAGAATAGGTATGGATCAGTTCCAGAGAACAGGCAACGTGAATGACATCTTCCTGGCTCCCTCCGACAGCCTCGCATCCCGCGATGCACAGGATAGGCCGCAGCCGCTTGCCTCCTGCAAACAGACTGTATTTCATGGCGGAAATCAGATCGGCAACAGGGCCTTCAGCTTTCGGAAACCAGGCTGTGAGGGCGCCATCCACTACAGCTCTCTTATCACTCAAATAGGCCTTCAGGTTGAACACGCCATCATCCGCCATGGCCGTCATCCTCCATGTCAAAGACGGCTTCTCGATATTTTCCACTCTCCTTCTCAAGCATGGTCACCTTCTTCTCGGCGGATTCCAGCTCATCGGAACAGAATCTGGATAAAGCCATCCCTTCTTCAAAGGCTTTCAGTGAATCTCCGAGGGTCAACTCGCCTTCCTCGAGATTTCGAACAATGTCCTCCAGCCTCGCTATAGCCTTTTCAAATGTTTTTACGGCCATTCTTTTCCAATACCTAAAATCTTCTTTTTTGAAATTTTCGCCGTTCCCGCCTTTTGTCCCATTTCCACTTCACAAGGTTCAGTCTTCACACATAGATAGCCTTTTAGCCGAAAGAGTATAGGTTCTTTTGTTTGTATTATCAAGGTTTAATTTCGGATGAGGTCAAATCCGTCCGGAGTTCCATGGTCCCTGCATCTGCCCGTTAAAACGGGACGTTTTCCACGGCAATTGACTCCAAAAACAAAAAAAGGTAAGAATGGGCCAGTTAGCTTTCAATAGCAGCTTGTTCCCAAAGAGGCAAGGCTTGAGATTCCGCATTTCCATCTTCAGCAAATTGCTGAT
The DNA here is from genome assembly GCA_038252125.1 of Desulfatiglandales bacterium. GTDB lineage: Bacteria > Desulfobacterota > DSM-4660 > Desulfatiglandales > Desulfatiglandaceae > DUZB01. Next base: position 4,266 of record JBBSAR010000137.1, on the reverse strand, counting down.
GTTTATCATCCCCATGGTTTGCCTGCCCGTTGCGGTGGTAGGCTACTCCTCCTTTCAGGCTTCCGTAGAGAGGGTGAATCGTCTGGTTCGTCAGGAACAGATGGTTCAGGTAGAGGCCGCGGCCAATAAGATAAACGATATTTTCTATAACTGCCGGGTCGATCTGGGGACGATTGCACGGTCCCCGATTCTTGCGGAATATCATCTTGCCAGGTTGTTTCGCCTTCAGGCCGAAGCGGAATTCGATCGGGACAACCTGACCACATTATTCAAGGATATTCTTACCCGCACCCCTTATTATTATGGGATACGCATATTGAACGAAAAGGGAGATCAGTTGATCAGCGTAGGGGGCGCCGGAACCGCCAAGCCGTTGGAGGATCAAGGCCGGGAGCTATTTTTCGATGGATCCGCGGACGCGAGACCGGTAGACGTCTACTTTTCCGGCCTCGTCCATCGCCGGGAGCAGCAGGGTTATATCGTCCATTGCAGCAAAGCCTTCTTCACTGGTTGGCAGGAATTTGCCGGAGTCATTGTCATTGATGTAAATTTTAAAAAAATCACACAGTTCCTGCGCAACATCCGTGTGGGAGAAGAGAGTTACGCATTTTTGATCGACAGCAAAGGAAGAACTCTTTTTCATCCCAGTTTCGGGCCATATGAGTACGACCTTAATGACAATTCGGATCAGAGCTTGATCCATCTCGCTAAAAACATGGCAGCCGGCGAGACGGGATGGGAGGAATATACGTTCCAGGATCAAAGAAAGGTCGCGGCTTTTGCACCCATTCCCACCATGCACTGGTCCATGGCCGTAACCATACCCATTGAGGAATTCGGGAGGGAAGCCCGGGCCATCAGGACCAAAGTAATTCAGTTGGTCGTGGCGACGCTGTTGATAACTCTCTTGGGCGCATTCGTTCTCTCCTACCACCTCCTGAGGCCCGTACGGCGACTGGTGATGGCTACCAACCGCCTGGCGGGGGGCGATCTCAACCAGGCCATTCCAGTGAAGTCCAGCGACGAATTGGGGGATTTGACCCGCTCTTTCAATCGCATGGTCAATAATCTTTCTCTGATACAAAAGGAACTGGTCCGCTCGGAAAAGCTCATTTCCCTGGGCCGGATGTCGGCAGGCATTGCCCATGAGATTCGAAACCCATTGAACGCCATGAAGGGCGCCATGGTGCATCTGGGACAGAAGTGGGGACATGAACCGCTGATACGGCAGTACACGCAACTGGTGGCGGAAGAGATTGATCGCCTTGACCGGGTGGTTTCGGAATTTCTGTATTTTTCCAAACAGTCGCCGCCAAAATTAGAGGCCGTTGACATCAACAGAATCATCTTGGGGACGCAGGATCTGTTGGCCGGGGAAACCCTGGAAAAAGGGATAAGGTTCCGGAATCTGTTAGCGCCGTCTCTTCCGCCGGCGCCGTTGGATACCCATCAGATGGAACAGGTACTCCTGAATATTTTCATCAATGCCATGGACTCCCTGACGGAAGGTGGTGAAATTGAAGTGGGCACACTCGTTCTGGAAACAGACGGTACAAACAAATTGCTGGTGGTGGTGAAAGATAACGGTGCGGGCATCAGCGACAAAAACCTGCCCAATGTATTCGACCCCTTCTTCACGACCAAGGAGGACGGCACCGGACTGGGACTTCCACTCAGTCTCGGAATCATTGAGGCCCATGGGGGCACGATTCAGATAGACAGCCGGTCGGGTAGGGGCACCCAGGTGACCATCACTCTCCCACTGGTCGAAACCGGGAGAAATAAAGGGTGATTGCACAGGAAAGAACCATTCTTGTAGTAGATGACAGAATAAACACGCTGAAGGTACTGATGCTGTTTTTGGCCGATAAGGGCTATCGTGTCCTAAAGGCCTCCAGCGGAGAAGAGGCGTTGGAAGTTTTCCGCCAACACGCCGATATCAATGTGATACTGGCGGATTTGAAGATGCCCGGGATGAGCGGACTGGACCTTTACCGGGCCATGGCCCAAACCGGTCCCACACCTCCTTTTATCATCATGACCGCCTATGCCACCGTGGAAACGGCGATCATGGCCCTCAAGGAGGGGGTAGCGGACTATCTGATCAAACCCCTTAATTATGAGGAACTCCCCATTGTTTTGGCCAATGTCTGCCGGCAGGCGGAAATGAGTCAGGAATTGACCTCATTACGTCGCCAGGTCAGAGAGGAGAGCACCTTTCACGGGATTTTCGGCGGCAGTTCCGTCATGTTGGATATTTTCGACATGGTGCGCACGGTCGGTCCTACGGACGCATCCGTGCTCATCACGGGAGAAACCGGCACAGGAAAAGAACTCCTGGCCAGGGCGCTCCACCTTGAATCCGAGCGACAGGACAAACCCATCGTGTGCATCAATTGCGCCGCCTTGACGGAAAGTCTTCTGGAAGCGGAACTGTTCGGACATGCCAAGGGGGCGTTCACGGGGGCTGTTGCGGACAGGGCAGGCCGACTTGAATCGGCTCACGGGGGAACCTTGTTTCTGGATGAAATAGGCCATATGTCCTTGAACCTCCAGTCTAAATTCCTGAGATTTTTACAGGACGGAACATTTGAACCTGTCGGGGATCACAGGGAAAGGAAGGTCGATGTGCGGCTGGTGGCTGCCACCAATGCCGACCTTGAGGAACAAATCGCATCCGGCCGCTTCATGAGCGATTTGCTTTACCGTATCGAGGTCATTCCCATTCATGTGCCCCCTCTCAGGGAGCGTATGGAAGACATCCCCCTTCTCGCAGGTTATTTCGTGACCCGATACGCCAGAAGATACCTGAGAGCCGTGGAAGGGATATCCCCGGAGGCCATGCGGGCGCTCATGGAGTACTCCTGGCCGGGCAACATCAGGGAGTTGAAGAACTGTCTGGCGAGGGCCGTTATTTTATCTAAAAAATCCTACCTTTCCCTGGACGCCCTTCCCGAAAAAATAGCGAAACAGACCTATCCCGTCGGGGGCCCGTTCGCGACGGAACTCGAGGACGACCCATCGTTGCAGGGTCTTACGCTCAGGGATATGGAGATGGATTTGATCATCAGCACCATGAAACGCTGCCATGGAAATAAAACCCTGGCAGCCAAAGTGCTGGGCATTTCACGGAAGGGGCTCTATGAAAAAATGGCGAGGCTCGGGATCAGAGACGCCACAAACTCCAGCAGGGACATATCCGAATGAACAGTTTGCGAATCATCCCGGCCCTGTGCGTTGCGGCCCTGTGCTGGATCGTTCCTGTTACGGCCAACGGGGCCCGAGAGATCATTTTAGGCGCTCCCACATCCTTAAAGACCGTAGAAGGATCGGAGAGTCTGAAAGCAGTTCGAATGGCCGTAGAACAAATCAACGGCGCAGGGGGCGTGAACATAAGAGGGCAACGGTACCGATTCAGACTGGAGCCCTTCGATCTCGATGAGGTTGAACCGGCCTCCCCACCAGCCGAGGCCGTGGCAAGATTGAGGACTTTCATAAAAACGAAGAGACCGGATGCCCTGGTTATCGGCCCCTTTCGTTCCGAGGTGCTTCTGGCTTCCATGGACCTCCTGGCCGAAGAAAGAATACCCACCCTGGGATGTATTGCCATGTCTCCCGCCGTAGATGCAAAGGTACTTGCCAACCCCAAATACAAGTACATATTTCGCACGGGTCTCAGCACCAAATACCTCGTGGCTTATCTCATCGAGACCATGAAGCTGATGAAGCGCAAGTTCGGGCTGAAAAGGGTATTCATCCTGAATCAGGATGTAGCATGGGCCCGATCCACGGCCTATTTGATGTTGAGGCTCTATCTGGAGCGATCGGGATGGCAGGTCCTGGGCCAGGAAAACCATCCCGCTGAAATGACGGACTTCCGAAAGTCGCTGGCGCGGGCAAAGGCGGCACAGGCCCAGGTTATCCTGGCCGTTTTTGACATGGCCTCCAGCAAGAACCTGGTCATGCAGTGGCATGAAATGAAACCGCCTGCCCTGTTGTGCGGCTTTATTTCACCGGCTTCCGGTCCCGATGCCTGGCATTCCTTCCAGGGCGGCCTGGAGGGGGTCATCAACGTCATCTTCGAACTGGGCAACCTGCCTTCATCCAAATATCCGCCGGCCGAAGTCTTCTATGATGCCTACAAAGCCAGATACGGACATCCGATTCAGGCTGGTCACGGCCCGGCCCCGGCCTACGAATCGGTTTACATCCTGGCGCAGGCCTTTGAGCGTGCCGGAAGCCTGGATCCGGACCGGGTGACGGCGG
>JBBSAR010000136.1:0-9148 GCA_038252125.1 Desulfatiglandales bacterium | reverse complement strand
CTTCATCTGCAGGAGAATATCTACGATCTGCCCGATGATCTTGGCTGCAAGCCCTTCGGTGGGCTCATCGATGAGGAGGAGTTGCGGATTGCCGATCAGAGCCCTTCCAATGAGCAGAATCTGCCGTTCTCCGCCACTCAAAACCTTGGCCTTTGAATCGAGATGCTTCTTCATCCCCGGATGAATATGTAGGACCTTGCCGATAGCCTCATCCATGCTCTCTTTCACCGGGAATGCGGCCAATTCAATGTTTTCGCGAACCGTGAGTTCGCCAAAAACCCTCTTGTCCTGGAATACATACTTGATCCCCTGGAGAGCCACATTTTCGAGAGGCAGGCCGTCTATCCTTTGGTCGCGGAAGGTGATGGCGCCCGACGACGGCTTCATGAAACCGCCGATGGTTTTCAGGAACGTTGTCTTTCCAGCCCCATTACGTCCCACCATGCACACGAGTTCTCCCTCCTGAACATGGGTGGAGATGTCATGCAGGACCTGCGCCCGGCCGTAATGGACATTGAGATTCTCTACATTCAGTAGCATACCATGTCTTCTTTTCCCCAGTAGCATTCTCTGACCAGGGGGTCGCAAATGACCTTATCGGGGGCGCCTTCACATATGAGCTCCCCCTCGTTAATCACGTAAAGCCGGTCTATCAATTCCATGAGTTTGGAGATTTTATGCTCCACGATGGCGATGGAAAACCTTCCTTTCAATTCCTTGATGACGTTACTGATAGTCATGATTTCGACCTGACTCAGTCCCGCGAACGGTTCGTCCAAAAGCAGCACTTTCGGATTCAGGGACAGGGCAATGGCGATTTCCAACTCCCGTTTTTCGCCATAGGACAGATCGGATGTGGGGATTTCAGCCTTGTCTTCTATGCCCATCCTGTCCAGCGCCTGAAGGCACTCCTCCATCAAGGCGCGGTGCCGGACACTCTTGAAAAAGAATCGGAGTTTTGAGTGATAGTTCCGGCCCATCCTGATCCTGGCAAGCATCATGTTTTCCAGCACCGTCATGGTATCGAAAACGGAGACCAGCTGAAAAGTCCTGGCAATGCCCCGGTTGACCCGTTCATAGGAGGGCATCCTGGTGATCTCTTTTCCGTAGTAGAAAACCTTTCCTTCATCGGGCTTGAAGAAACCGGTCAACAGATTGAAAAAGGTGGTTTTTCCCGCCCCGTTGGGACCGATGATGCCGGCCGATTCCCCTTCCCTTAACTCATAGGAAATCCGGTTTACCGCCACCAGACCGTCAAAATGTTTGGATGCGTTTTTCGTGGACAGGATGGTTTGAGCCATTTTTTTCTTCATTTCAGTGGGCAAACGGTTCACAGCCTCACGCCATGGCGCAAAACCGTGAACCGCTCAGCCCGGGTTTTTCATGCAAAAGGGCCGGTTTTATCAGTATCCTTCACTTTTAAGGGTCGGCAGGTAGTCCGTCCCCGTATAGGCGCCGATTACCTTCACCAGGTCCCATTTGCTCTTTTTTTCAGCAGGCGCCTTGCCCTGCACCACGAAAGCGCCGTATTTAAAGGTGGGTTGGTGGTCGATACGCCAGGTTCCCGGGCCCTTCATGGAAGGGAATTCCGGTTTGGCCATGATGGCCTTGGCAATGGCCATGGGATCGACGGACTGTGCCTGTTCGATACCCCGGATAAGCTCCTTGGTGCCCACATAGGCCATGCCCGCATAAGGATCGGGTGGTTCGCCATAGGCTGCCATGTATTTGTCCACAAATTGTTTCCCGGCAGCAATGACTTCCGGATCGGCAAAGCCTTCCAGGTTCCAATACCAGCTCATGAGCGAATAGACGCCTTCCAGTGCTTCAGGCGGTACGCCGCTTCCGAATACATTGGTCATCCAGTTAAACCAGATCTTGGTCTTCTTGTTCAGTCCCAATTCGTAAGCCTGCTTGATGACGGCGATGGCGCCGGTTCCCCATTGGGCCATCATGCAGATGTCCGGTTTGGCTTCGGCAATCTTCTGAATGTATGGCGTGTAATCGGTGGTTTTTACCGGAGCTTCATCATACTGCACTTCCACCCCGTATTTGTCGAAGGCATCTTTGGCGCCCTTATACTGATCGCGCCCGAAAGAATAGGCAGGGGCCAGAAAAAATACCTTTTTGAGCTTCAACTGGGTAGCAATGTAGGCGGCTCCGGAGTAGCCGATGGAGTAGGCCGTGCCGTGAATTCCGAAGGTGGTGGGGGCCAATTGGCCTTTTTCAAACATGTCCATGGGCGCCACGCACGCTGCCACGTAAGCCATGGGCAACCGGTCCATCTGTGTATTGAGGGCCTTGGCGATGCCTGCGAAAGTGGAACCTACCAGGGCATGCACCTTGTCTTCATCGCGCAGTTCCTTGAAACGCCGAACCGCCACATCGCCTTTGGTTTCGTCATCTTTCACAACGGCCACCACGGGAATCTTCTTTCCCCCGAACATGACGCCTCCGGCATCATTGATTTCTTTGATGGCCAGCTGGGCGCCTTTCATCTGTACCGGACCGATGGGTGAGGCAGGGCCCGTTAGGCCGAACATCAGTCCGATTTTGATCTTGTCCGGAGCTTCGGCGCCGGCCGGCCCCCAGAACCCGAAGACAAAGGCTGCTGCAACAAAAAAGCTTAGGCAAATAATCGTTCTTTTCTTCATGGCATCCTCCATTAAAATGGTTAAAAGTTGTTTCCCCTTCCTAATTTTAGGTCCTATTTCTAACTTCTCATCTTTTCGGCGGTCCACCAGCCTCCCTGATCGCCATGAAAACATGTTCCGGATCCGCCGGCAGGGAGCGTACACGCCCTCCACACGCGTTGGCAATGGCGTTGAGGATGGCCGGGGTCGCCGGGATGTTGGGCATCTCGCCGATTCCTTTGGCTCCGTAAGGTCCCAATTTGTTTTCCACTTCCAGAATAATCGGCTTGATGTGGGGCACGTCCAGGGTTGTGGGGATCAGATAATCCTGCAAGTTGATATTCTGGGGTACGCCATCCACCATGGCCACCTCCTCCATGAGGGCATAGCCCAGACCCATGGCCACTCCTCCCTCGATCTGGCCCTCCACCGCCTTGGGGTTTATGGCCTTTCCCACGTCGAAGGCCGCCACATAATCGGTGATTTCCACCTCGCCTGTCTCCACGTCCACCAATACTTCAGCCATATGGGTGGAGTAGGTGTACACAAAGTAGGGATTGCCCTGGCCAGTTTCCGGGTCCAGCGAAGCGGTGGGGGGAGTCCACCAACCCTGGCCGATGAGCCGTTTTCCCATGGCCATGCACCTGGCAGCCACTTGCTTAAACGCCAGGGATTTGCTTGGTTCTTCTCTGTCGTAAATCAGCCGATTCCTTGCTTCAATCCTCTCCACGGGGACCAACAGCATCTCGGAAGCCATTTCAAGGATGGAGGTCTTCACCTGACGGGCGGCCATGATAATGGCATTGCCCATGAGCGTGGTGGAGCGGCTGCCTACGGTGGGCCCCGACTCGGGGACCTGGTCCGTATCCGGTTTTACGAGACGCACGTCTTCCATGGACACGCCCAGTTCTTCGGCGCATATCTGGGGAAGGACGGTGAAGGCCCCCTGTCCCATCTCCGTAATGCCCGAATAGAGAAGGACGGAGCCGTCTTCGTGCACATGCACATTGGCGCCGCAGCCATCGCCGGCCGTACCGATGCTGGTGCGATACCATCCCATTCCGATGCCTATGCCGCGACGTTTGCTTTCCGTCCCTTCCACATAACTGTTTTGCCCGAATTTTTCTTTCCAGTGAAAAGCCTGGGCACAGCTCTCCAGGGTGTCCAGCAGTCCTACACTCTGATCCAGCACCTGCCCCGTTGCGGTTGCCGACCCCACACGGAAAGCGTTGATGCGTCTTATTTCAAAAGGATCCATGCCCAGTTCACCCGCCACTTCGTCGATCAGTTGTTCATGGGCGATGTGTACCTGGGGCGCCCCGAACCCGCGCATGGCGCCGCCGTAGGGATGGTTTGTATAACAAAGATAGGCATCCACTTTTGCATGGGGAATTTCGTAGGGACCGGGCATCATGACCATGGAGTGAATGTGGGAACCTCCGGCGGGCGGGATGAGCGGACCAAGTCCCGCATAGGCCCCCTGCTCGTCATAGATCACCCCTTCAAACGCCAGAAGTTTTCCGTCTTTCCTGGCCCCAATCTTGACCTCCATGATCATGGGATGGCGCTTGCAAGTCTGGATCGTGACTTCTTCCCTCTCCAGGGCAATGCGGACCGGGCGGCCCGTGTGGTGGGCCAGGACAGCAGCCCTGCATCCGATGTCAATGGGGGAGTCTTCCTTGCCGCCGAATCCGCCGCCCATGTGGATCTGTCTGGCGCGCACCATGTTTACCGGAATACCGAGGACTGCGGCAATATTTCTCCGTACCGTAAAAGGCGCCTGCATGGGGCCTTCCACCAGCATGGTTCCGTCCGGTTGCGGGACGGCGAGCGTAATGTCCGGCTCCAGGTAAGCATGATCGAGGAAGGGCACCTGGTAAGTCCGTTCCAGGATGACATCGGCTTCCGCAAAGCCTTTTTCCACGTCCCCCTTCCGCAGTTTGTTTTTTGAAAGAAGGTTTCCCCCTTCATGGACCTTCGGGGCATCGGGCTTCATGGCATCGCGGGGATCAAAAACCGCCGGCAGGACCTCGTATTCCACCTGAATCAGGGAAAGGGCCTCATGGGCGATCTCTTCTGTTTCCGCCGCCACGAGGGCAACCCCGTCGCCAACAAAGCGTACCTTGTCCGTGCAGATGACCGGCTGGTCCGGCAAAATAGCCCCGAAACCGTTTCTACCCGGCACATCTTTTCCAATCAGTACCGCGGCAACCCCGTCGAGTTCTTTTGCCTTTTCCACATGAATCGCTTTGATGAGTGCATGGGGATGGGGGCTTCTAAGAATTTTCCCGTGCAGAAAACCTTCCTGGGGGTAATCCGCCCCGTACATCAGCTTTCCGGTCACCTTGCTCAGGTCATCGGTTCGCGTAACGGACCGGCCCGCAACCGACAGTTCCCTCTCAGGGGCCGCCAGCAATTTTTCAAGATCCAGTTTCTGTCTAACGAGAACCTGTGCCTTTCCTTCGGTTTTGTCTTGCATGATGTTACCTCTTGAAGATGGGCCTTATCTTTCCGACGACCCCTGTGACTTTTTCATCTCACCGGCGGTTGCGACCGCCTGCACGATCTTCTGGTAGCCCGTGCAGCGACAGAGGACTCCTGAAAGAGACCGCCTGATCTCCTGATCATCGGGTTCTGCATTTCCTTCCAACAAGGCCGTTGCGTTCATGATCATCCCGGGGGTACAGAATCCACACTGGGCCGCCCCTTCTTGCATGAAGGCCTTCTGAATTTCAGTGAGTTGACCTTTTTCACCGGCCAAACCTTCTATGGTGGTCAGGGATCTTCCCTGGATCTTTGCGGCAGGCAGGATGCAGGAATTAACGGGAACTCCGTCCAGAAGCACGGTGCAGACACCGCACTCTCCTTCTCGACATCCCACCTTGGTTCCGGTAAGACCAAGCCCGTCTCTCAAGAGATCCACGAGCAGGGTATTCGGGGAGATCTCCATGGAAATATCCTTCCCATTTAACGTAAAAACAAGTCTAAGTGCGTTCATGGGGACCTCCTATGAACCGATTTGCGCAATGGCCCTGGTGAGACCACGTCTGATAAATACTTTTGCCATCTCCTGCCGGTAATCGCACGATCCCCGGAGACAACTGTCTCTCGGAGTGCATTCCAGCATCCCCCTGTCTGCCGCCGCGGCAAAGGTTTCATCGCTGATGGGCGCCCCTTTCAACCCTTCTTCCACATTTCGGGCCCTGTAAGGAACCGGGGCAACCGGTCCAATGGCAATGGCTGCGCGGTTTATGATCCGCTTTTCCATGTCCGCATCGACAACCGCCGCCAGAACCAACATGGGCAGTGTAAGAGCCTTTCGTTTGGCAAGCCTCATATAACATCCCCCCTCATTTTCCATCAATCCCCTGAATTGAATGCGGGTCAGAATTTCCCGGGTGCAATCGAGGACGGTCTTTCCCGTGTCCAGGAAAAAATCGGTGAGAGGAATATTTCTTATGCCGTTGCTTCCCGCGATGGTGACCGTGGCGTCAAGCGCCAGGAGAGGAATGCTCGCATCCGCGGCCGGCTGTCCGCTGACCAGATTCCCCGCGACCGTCGCGATGTTTCTGATCTGGGGCGATCCCACGGATCCCGCGCCTTCGGCGAGAAGGCCGGCCTTTTTCTTGATCAGTTCCGAGGAGGCTACCTGTGCATGGGTAACCAGTCCGCCCAGAACAATGTTTTTTCCATCCGTTTCAATGCTGTTCATCCCGGGAATGCGGGTCACATCCACCAGGGCTTCCACGGCAATATCCCGGCCGCGAAGCTGGGGCACCACATCGGTCCCTCCCGCAATCACCCTGGCCCTTCCCGCAAAACTCTCCAACATCTCCAGCGCTTCTTCCAGAGTCTCCGGTTGCAGATACTGTTGGACCTGTATGTTTTTCGCCCAGTGCAGGTCTTTAAAGGTGGGTGCCATCTTGATCCTCCAGAAAACAAGGTTTGCCGATGCCGCTAAATTCAACCGGCGATTCGGGTTTAGTTTGTTGAGTCCGTTATAGAATTCGGATCATGGCGCTTCCCGTTTTTCAGCGCCCATTGAATATGATCTTGCATCCTTTTGTTATGCGTCTTCATAATCATTTCCGCTGCTATGGCGTCTTTTTGCCTGAAAGCTTCAACAACGTCCTTGTGATCCTGGTAGAGCTCTACCAGGGCGGGCGTTATGTCGCAGATGAATGGTCGAGAGCGTCTTTTGATGTTTTCGAGGAGTTCCTTTAAAAGCCAGTTGCCGCACGATTCGTACAGGATAGCATGAAAGGCAAAGTCAGAATCGGAGTATTCCAGCAAATCCATCTGTTTAACGGCCTGCTCTTGCTTTGCCAGGATCGATTCCATACGCCTGAGTGCTCCTGATGTGATGGTTTGGGCCGTCAGGCCGGCGGCCAGCCCTTCGAGGAGCCCCCTCACCGTGTATAGATCGTCGGTCATTTCCGGCGTCATCTGGGCCATACGAATTCCCTTGCCGTGGGTGTGGGTGACCAACCCCTCCTTCTCCAGATCTTTCAGTGCCTGCCATACGGGTGTACGACTTACTTTAAGCTCTTTTGAGAGATTTTCCACATTGATCCATTTTCCCGGAGTGAACCGGTAAGATGCAATCATTTCACGCAGGGCCTTTTCAGCCTGCTTTTTCAGGGTAAGCCGTTCAAGTCTTTTTGCCATCGGTTTTTTTGGAAGAGCTCATAAATTGTGAATGGTATTCATTGTAAAAAAGCCTATTTCAAAGGCCATACGTTGTCAACAAAAATTTTACAATAAATCAAATTTTTATGAAATTAATTTTTGGAGGCTTCTGGTGAAAAACATCTGGTGGGGTCGCCCGACACAGGCGTGATTTCTATGCGGCCTTTCTGTAACCGGACCAGGTTCCGGGTCTGTGCCAGTATATGTATTCCATGGCCTCCCTCAGCGCATTATTGATGGGTTGCAAACGAAAACCCATGGACGGCTCCAGACAGGCAATTCGAAGAAAAGCGGTTTGATAGATGGGTGGATTGAAAGACTCCATGGTATTTGCCGAAATCGATCTTTGGTCCTCGGATCGGCTGTTCTGCATGACTTTGCAAAAAGACAACTCCAGTTTTCCATATTTGTTTCTTCTGGCGGCATACCCGAAGAGGCGACAGATCAGCGGCCGGAAAGGATAAAAGGAACATCTTCCAAGTCCCGATTTTTCCGAATCGGCGAGGTAGAGTGCGCAACCATAAACGCCTTCAAATAGATTCTTATCAAGGATAAGCGAAATCTCCTCCTCCTTGCCGCGGCGGAATATGGCACGGGCCAGGGGCAGGCATTCCAGCGCCGTTGCTTCCACATGGGCACTCTCACAGCAGGCGCCGCAACGCATCCCGCAACGCAACCCCGAGTGGAGTTTGAAATCTCTTATCTGCCGGTCCAGATCCCGGTATGTGTGCAGGACTGTTTTTTCGATGTCATGCATGCTCATCAAGAAACCCTTTGTTTAAGCCCATCAAGAAAATCGCGGGCAATCATTAGGGGAGATCGGAACAAAAAGCAAGAAAAATCTGAGAGAAAATTCTTATGGATTTTTAAAAATGCGAGAGCTTCATAACGAATCCGTTGTTTCAATTCTTGACAGATTTCCACCCATATGACAATCTGTGAAAAAGTATCCGGACAATACGATAAAGACGCCTATCTGGGCATGACCAAAGTGTATGCAGAGAATCAGCTATTCGACAAGGAATGGCATTGAGTCCGCATCTTTTTGATGGGAGACGGCGGAATGTCCGCCTTTTAATCGTTCACGCAAAATTCATGGAAAAAGGAAAGAAAACATGACGCAGGACATCTTTTACGAATACGAAGACAGTCAGTTTGGAGACGGGGTTGTCCTTAATGAATACAGGAATGAATTTTCCCTCGTCGCGGCAAAACAAAAAGATGGAAAGACCTTTATGGAATGGATGTTTCCACAGAAAAAAGACGGCAGCAAGCAACCGATTGACAAAAGCCTGCCGTGGAAAATCAAACTCGGCGGTCGGGAAGAGGCGATCCGGCTCCTGAAATTTTTTCTTCAAAATCTGGAAGGAGATCAACCCTCTTCAGGAAAGCCGCCCGTGCAAACACACCGTAATGATGCGCCTCCTGTAGACGACAATGATGCCCCGTTTTAAATGTCCGGGAAAAGTCTGCCCATCGTCAATGCACGGAAACGATGGGCGTTCGGGTAGAGACATCTCCGAACAATTTACAAATTGACACTTGCGGCTCAAACATGATAAAAGTCCGAATCTTCCGCACATTCTTTTTTGGAAAAACCTGATCACAAAATCGCTTCTCCCCTCGCCTGGGTGGCGGAATAGGTAGACGCAAGGGACTTAAAATCCCTCGAAGCTTAGCTTCGTACGAGTTCGATTCTCGTCCTAGGCACCAGGATTTAAAAAGGCTTCATGCACTGATAGCGTGAGGCCTTTTTTTGTGGGGGGTGATAAATGCTGGCTTTTCCCATTCTGTCCTCACCTTCGAAATTCAAGGGGCCATCACCT
>JBBSAR010000135.1:0-9156 GCA_038252125.1 Desulfatiglandales bacterium | reverse complement strand
GCATCGATTTATAGTGCAGGGCAAGAAAGGCGGGAATTTCTACAGGAGACTGGCAAGCAACTCGGCATAATCCGGAACTCGGCATAATGTCGATTATGCGGAGCTCGGCATAATCCTCATTCGTTCGCAGTGAATACCCTGTTGCGAGTCAAAAAGCAAAAAGGTTCCCTGCAATATGCCCTACCCATACTGGCAACCTATATGGGCCACAGCCTTTACTGGTACACCGCCATATATCTTCGCGTGGTCGACGCCATCAGCCGAAAAAACCTGGTTGATTTTACCCTCTGGCAGGAAAAGATGCCATGAAACTTTCCCCTTACGTCCGTCAGTTTTTCGATCAATATCTCCCCCATATAAAAGGAGTGAGTCACGATACGATTACATCCTATCGGGACGTTTTCAAACTGTTTCTCCCCTATGCTGCAAAACATTATGGCATCAAGATCAGATCCCTTAGAATAGAACACATCACATTCCAGGTCATTATCCCGTTCCTTGATCACCTCGAGAAAGGGCGTAAGAACACCACGAATACGCGCAATCACAGGCTTGCGGCTCTGAAATCCTTTTCCAGAATGATTAGACTCATGTACCCGGAACACAAGAAAATGCCAGAAGCCATTCTCCGTATCCCACAGAAAAAAACCCGGAAACCCCTCATCGGTTTCCTTTATCAGGATGAAATCCTGCAGGTCTTTCAGGCCGTCGATTTGAAAAAGAAAGAAGGCTTCAGGGATTATGCCCTCCTTCATCTGCTCTATGATTCCGGCGCCCGGGCCAGCGAAATAACAACATTGAATCTGGACTACTTTGACCGCGAGAAAAATACGTTAGCTATTATGGGGAAAGGGAATCGATTCCGGCTCATACAGCTCAAGCCCAAAACCTGCCATCTCCTCCAGGTCTACATTAAACAATATCGCATAACGCCAAAACCGATGTACCAGAATCGGCTCTTTATCAATCAACGGGGAGAGGAATTTACCCGGCATGGCATCTACCGCATCTGCAGAAAATATCTCGAAAAAGCACTTCCCCCCAAACGCCTGAAAAACATCCATCCCGTGCATTCATTCCGGCATTCCCTGGCAGTTGATATGCTTTACAGCGGCCATCCAATCACGGACATCAAGAACCATCTGGGCCATGACAATATCCAGTCCACCACCATCTATCTCCATCTGGATCTCAATCGAAGGCGGCACATACAAAAGCGGTTTATCAGGCATATGGAATCGGTCTTGACCGATGACCCAAAGATAGAAGGACTACTTCATTGGAAGAACCAGGAGGACATGATGGCGTACTTGGATCGTTTATAGCAGGGGCAGATAAACAATGGCCCTTTACGGAGAGGTGTTTTTAAAGAAAAATCATTATGTTGTCAGTTGAAAAGATAGATTCCTCGAAATGCACGATAACCTATTGCCATTCTTTGATATTTGGGATATCCTTGGACGACCAAGAAAAACAGCACGTTTTCAGCAGGTTACGGCAGCACACAACATAACTATATCAACCGCGCGTTTTTAGAACTCCAAATTCGCCACCTTAATAGATCAAATGTTCACCGTTCCGGGCTAATGCACTATATCTCTCAGACCGGATTTTTTCAGTTGCCCGTTAAAATTTTCTATCCATCTCATGGCCTCAACATCACTTACTTTTCCCGGATATTTCCGGGTCGTTGAAGAATTTGAATGACGTCCCGCAGGGCGGGATTAATTATTGACGATCTCCAGTGATGTTCCTGATCGGGATGCGAAAGTCGCGGTGTGCCTTCTCAAATCATGCGGCCTTAATCTAACACTGACCAGTTTACCTGCCTTCATCACAAGCATTCTTGCGGATGAGTAGCTGATAAAAATAAATTTAAACTGTCCCCTCCTTTTTCTGAATCGGGATCATCCCGGATGCAATACCATCTGTCATGGAGCGAGGGTTGACGCGACATCCAAGCGACGGTTTTTTCCTGAACCTGATATCTGATAATTTTCGATAGCCCTTTTGTTGTCAGAATAGTATTTCTTTTTTCTTTCCAGTAAGAAGCTGGCATACTCCATCAAGGCAGCAGAAGCTTTTGCATCATTCGAGCTCGGCAACCCAGCACACATTTTTTCAATTTCCCTATCATGATTTTCTTCAGGAAGCAGGGACAAGTTCCAGATTAATATCACCAGGACTGCTGCAACCTTTGCCGATTCGTCATCCTCACGCTGCTCCAGAGATAAATTTCGTCTGTCCCCTCTTTCTTATTCGGGGAGTAATATCCGCATCATCAGCCTGCCCAAGGCAAGGGGCGGCAATCTAAAATCAACGATGTACTTCAGAATTATGTAGAATCCGTTCGATAAGGTCAATGGCCGATGGTGATAAACTTTCGCCTGCGGTTCCTTGCTAAACAGTCCGGGTTCTTGATGGACAAATTTCCCCTAACTCATCTTCGATCCTTCCAAAGAGGGTCTTGTCTGCCAGAGCAACCTGACGCCATAACTGGCAAAAATAGAATCACTGCTTACCAAAATGGCATTTTCAGCGTTCGCTTGCGCGATGAGCAGGCGGTCAAACGGGTCTTTGTGGTGCGCCGGCAGACTGTCCAGTTCCAAAACATGGGCCAATGTGATCGGGAGAATGACCAGCCCATTGGCTTCCTGTTGGCTCTGCACAACCTCTGGCAAAGGCATCTGGAGCTTGAGCTTTCCCAATTGACGCTTGATTTGAATTTCCCAGACGCTCGCGACACTCAACAGGACGATGTTGGCGCGATCCTGACAGTGTTCTCGCACCAGCGATGGCAACTTGGCGGGTTCGCTGTCCCACCAGATGAAGGCATGGGTGTCCAGAAGGAACTTCATGCGCCGTTCACCCAGAAATCGTCAGGTAATGGCTCATCGAAATCAGAGCTCATCTGAATAGCCCCTTTGTGGAGTCCCGGTTGACGGGAAGACGGGGATGATGTCAAAGGCAGGAGACGTGCGATCGGTTTATTGCCTTCCGCAAAAACAACCTCCGTTCCCTCCAGTATCCAAGGCAGCAAGTCTTTCCATTCTGGCTGGGTCTGTTGAACGTCAATGGTCTTGGTGACTGTAGTAGATTCCCCCATATTGTCCCTCCTTCAGTGGAACAGGATTGCCACGGAAAAACACACTGCATCAAACGCACAAGCACGAAATGGTCTGAGGGTTTCAGAAAAAAGCCCTACAGGCTTATTCGCATCATGGGTGTCATGTTTTGGTTTCGACTGAGTTTTAATGGTAACATCAGCAGAACAGACAATCAAGGCCCTATTTGCCGGGTCTTACGGTAGGCGCCTATTTTTCCCCGGAGTGCAGGATCTGGATCGTTTCCGATATTTCATCGGCCGTAACACCCTTTCTGAGCGCATCCATTTGATTCATCACCTGGGCGAAACGGATTCCCTCCGCGGCGCTGATCCATTCAAGCTGCAACCTTTCGGGACGAATGCCCAGTTTGGACATCTTCTTGCGCACTTTCATGATCCGTTTTTCCGTCCAGTGATTCGCATCGATGTAGTGACAGTCGCCGATGTGGCAGCCGCTTACAAGGATGACCGGAGCCCCCAGCCTGAAACCTTCCCAGATGAACTTTTCATCCACCCTGCCTGAGCACATGGTCCTGATGAGGCGTACGTTCGGGGGATATTGGAGACGCGAAACCCCGGCATAATCCGCCCCGGCGTAGGAACACCAGTTACAGGCAAAGGCCAGGATCTTTTCATCGGGATTTTCTTCCAGCAGGGCGTGCACCTGGCTCAGGATCTGGTTGTCGGTAAAATGATTCATGGTAATAGCCCCGAAGGTGCATTCGGCGGCACAAGTCCCGCACCCGGCACAGGCGGCCGTATTCACCACGGCCGGAATCTTTCTCTTCACATCCACGGTGATGGCATTATAAGGACAGACCTCCGCGCATTTCCCGCAGGCCTTGCACTGTTCCGCGATCACCATGGAGGTGATCGGTTCAGTGGTGATCTCTCCCTTGTGCATTAAACGAATGGCCCTTCCTGCCGCCGCGGACGCCTGTGTGACGCTCTCCTTAATATCTTTCGGGGCCTCCGCGCATCCGGCATAGAATACCCCAGCGGTAGCCGCATCCACGGGTTGCAGCTTTGGATGGGCCTCCAGGAAAAAACCGTCGGGGGTCAGTTGAAGCCCCAACATCTCCTGAAGTCTTTGCGTGCTTGCAGCGGGTTTGATGCCCAGTGCGAGCACCAGCATATCCAGGTCGTGAATGTCCACACGGCCGCTGGCCGTGTTTTCCACCGCAACGTGCAACCCTCCATGGGGATCTTCCTCTACGGTACCGGGCAACCCCCGCACATATTGAACGCCCAGTCTCCGACTGCGGGTATACAGGTCTTCAAACCCTTTGCCAAAGGCCCGCATATCGATATAGAAGACTTTGACCTCCATGTCGGGATAATGTTCCTTGAGCACCAGGGTGCTTTTAACCGTATTCATGCAGCAGACATTGGAGCAGTAGCTGCCCCCTTTCCGGGACGAACGGGAACCGACGCACTGCACGAACCCTACCGAGTTGGGATGTTTTCGATCTCCCGGCCGGATCAGCTCTCCCTTGGAGGGACCGCCGGCGTTAACGAGACGTTCGAATTCCAGGCTGGTCAAGACATTTTCAAAACGCGTATAGGCATATTCATCCAGCTCTTTCGGGTCATACACCTCGAGGCCCGTAGCCACGATAATAGAGCCCACCTGCTCTACGATCTCTTCGTCGGACATGTGAAAATCGATGCATTTTTTGTCACAGGCATCGACGCACTTGGCGCAGACGACGGGGTTATGTCCCAGACATTCCTGAATGTTGATGGCATAGGCGGAAGGGACAGCCTGAGGAAACGGGCTGAAAATAGCCCTTCTGGAAGACAGCCCCAGATTGAATTCGTCGGGTCTCACGACCGGGCAGGCCCTGGCGCAGTCTCCGCAAGCCGTGCACTCCTTTTCATTCACGTACCGGGCCTTCTTGCGGATGCTTACCTCAAAGTTGCCCACATAGCCTTTTACGTCCACCACTTCGCTCAGGGTGTGCAGCGTGATCCGGGGATGTCGACCGACATCCGTCATTTTCGGACCGAGTATTCAGATGGAGCAGTCCATGGTTGGAAACGTCTTGTCGAGCTGGGCCATAGTTCCCCCGATGGACGGACGCTTTTCCACGAGGGCCACTTCATACCCGTTGTCCGCAAGATCCAGAGAGGCCTGTATCCCGGCAATACCGCCACCGATAACCAGGGCGCGCTTGGTCAGCGGAAGCGTCTCCCCTTTCAGAGGCTGAAGAAGCTCTATTCGGGAAACGGCCATTTTCACCAGGTCCAGGCCTTTTTTTGTAGCGGCTTCCGGCTCTTTCATATGGACCCAGCTGCATTGCTCCCGCAGGTTGGCCATTTCCAGGAGGTAGGGATTTAAACCCGCGGACCCAAGCATCTGTCTGAAGGTCGGCTCGTGCAGCCTCGGCGAACAGGACGCCACAACAATCCGGTCCAGGTTGAATTCCTGAATATCCTCTTTCATCTCCTGCTGGCCCGGCTCAGAGCACGCATAGCTGATATCCTTGGAAACCACCACATGGTCGAGATCAGCAGCCGCTTCCGCCACTTTTCGGCAATCCACCGTCTGCGCGATATTCAATCCGCAGTGGCAGACGTAAACCCCGATACGGGCCTCTTCATTCCCATTGCTTTTCATTTTTTCCTCTTTTATTCCCACTGTATGCTCCGAGCAAGGACGCTCGTAAGATCAGCCATCTCCATATTCAATTCCTCTCCTAAGAAAGGATCTTCCATGGCACAGCGAAGATGAATCTGGCATTTGGGGCAGGCGGTCACCAACAGATCGCTTTTCGTCCGGATCGCCTGTCGAATACGTTTCACCTGTAAGGCCTTGCTGAAGGCGTCACATCCAACCCAGGCGCTGTTCCCGCAACAGACGGCGCTGGATCCGAAGTCCTGCATTTCTGTAAATGCCAGCGGATTCAAGCGATCAATCAATTTTCTCGGCAGATCCGCACGGTTTTCAAAGCTGCTCAACCTGCATGGGTCTTGAAAGGTGATCCTGTTTTCCATTTTCCGGAAACCAACGGCGCCTTTGTCGATCTCCTTTTCCAGGAGCTCATAGATATGGATTACCCGGGCGTTCAGGTGAACTCCGAAATCTTCATAGTCCTTGTGAAGCGTCCGATAACACTCCGGACAGGCCGTGACAATTTCTTCCACATCGCTGTCGTTCAACATCTCGGCATTCAATTTTGCCAGTTTCAAAAAATTTTCCCTGTCTCCGGACCAGAGAAGATCATGACCGCAGCACCGCTCGCCGGGGATCAACAAAGGATGGATATCGAAGAAATTAAGCAGACGAATGCTGTCCACCAGGATATCCCGCGTTTTGGTTCCGAGATGTTTTCTGAAAAAGAGATCAAAATAGGGGGCGCATCCGCCAAAAAACAGGGTCTTGCTCTCGGAACTTACCTGGACATCCGATGGGAGCCATTCCCAGTGGGATATTTGCAAATTCTCGGAAGTCATGGTCCTCATGAGAGACTGAAAGAACCCCCCGTGCGATAAATGGGGGTCCACACTTCTTTCCTGGAGGAAGACACGCAAATCCCGAACAAATTCAGAAAAATTCACGCCCGATGGACACCGATCATAACACAGGCCGCACGTAAGGCACGACCACACGTCTTTCTTTGCATCGGGCTCATCAAAACGTCCGGATATAACGGCGCCCGCCAGGGCCCTTGGAGAAAAAAGCTTCCCCGACAATGTCAACGGACAGGCTGACGAACACTTCCCGCAGTCCTGGCAGGCATATACATCGTGGGTGGAAAGAATGCGCTTCAGTTCCGGGTTCGTTTCCTTACGGTCTCCATCTCCCGATACCGGTATGACGGGACTTGCACCCATTTCCGCTATCTCCCGGGCAAAATCGGTCAAAAACGCAAGAAGCTTCTCCGACTCATCGGGAAGAAAAGTAGTGAGCCGCAGGCGGCTTCTGCCCAATCCCAGAAGATCCAGAATCCCGCGGGTATCCGTTACATGCTCATGGGCATTGTCGGTTCCGGTTCCATAACGACAGGTTCCGGGTTCGCATCCCACAAGAGCTACGCCGTCCGCTCCCATTTCAAAAGATTTAAAAAGCAGGGCCTTGCTGATCCTTCCCGTGCAGGGGATGCGCACCATCTTGATATCCCCGGGAATGGAAGCCATATTGTCCTGAAGCGTCTGGTAGGCCGCATGGGGCCCCCAACTGCACAGAAACAGAATAATTTTCATATCTTTCATAGGTTATGCCCCATCGGTTGCGTGGCGCCTCTCCGGTTGCTGAACAAGGACCTCTTTCAGCAGGTTCTCCAGAAATTTCTGGTTTCGGTAAGGACTGTCGGCAGCATTTGAAGGACACACGGAAATGCAGTTGCCGCACCCCTTGCACAACGCTTCATCCACCTCCGCATGCCAGCCGCCGGCCCGATTTTCGTGCAGCGTGATGGCCTGGTACGGGCAGACTTTCATACATCTTCCACATCCCCGGCACATCTCCTCATCCACCACCACGGTAAATCCTTTACTCTGCCGAGGTCCCCTCGGCATGACGGCTGCCGCCAACAACGCGGCCGCGGAACCATGTATCCGCTCGGAAACATGGATACCCGGAGGGTTTGCCAGAAAAAGGCCCGCGATGGAGGTCGCTCCAGGATAGAGAAAAGGCGTACCGGTGACCCCCCTCGTCTGCATCTTCGAAGCAATCGTGGAGCTTTTCAATCCCTCCTGCGGAATATACGGAATTGTTGCCCTGGATTTCTCCCCCAGGATTACAGCCCCGACCTGTATGGTTTGCTGAAAACCTTCCGTGTCGATATAAATATGAAAATTCCCAAGGGTGCCCCTTATGCCGGTCACCGTAGCACCCACAAAACAGTGGATATTCTGATAGACAGGGTCTTTCTCCGGAAAGGGTTCCCCACAGCCGAACATAAAGACCTCAAGCCCTGCCCGGGAAAGGGTCTTCGCGCTGGTCAAGGTTGCATCAGACTTCCCGATAACCGCTGTGGTAAAATTATAGGTCCTCACGGGCGCTGGAAGCGGCATCAGGTTCGCGACCCTTTTGATGGAACGATCGATGAGGCCGGAAAAGCGCTCCAGTGCCATTGTCCGGTCCTGGGCGATGTAACGAAGAGCTTCTCCTCGCAAATTGCAGGTTTCCACCATGGACCGGCTCACGCCGGTTCCCCGAAACAGGGCGTTCTTCAGCCTGCTTCGCTGATTCGTACAGGTACTGCAGACAAAATCAAGGGGGCAGCACACGCAGGATGCCAGGACCATCCTTGTGATCCCTTTTTCCCTGATGGATCGCAGGATGCCGACAGACCCTTCGGGAATACAGGCCGCGTTCAAGACCTCGGCATGGACAACCTGTTCTCTGGATTGAAGATCTTGAACATATCCGTCCATCTCTTCAAGCCATCCCAACGAATCATTGCACCTGCAGACGAAGATCCCTATCCGTATTTCAGGAGAGAGATCAGGGTCGGGAGGCAGGAAAGACACGCCTCTTCCTTTTGGTCTTTGCGAGGTACTGCTCAGCATGACCATGGCGTTGGCGGCCGCTGCAAAGCCCCTGGTTATCATGGCATTCACATCGGATCTGGCGGTTTTTGGACCATAGGCGCGAACAACATCTTCGCCTTTTATGGGAGGCACGTTTTCCGGATCGGCGATAATAACGACCCCCGCATGTTCGATAAGTTCCCGAGGCCCCTCCCCGTGATGGATGGCGGAAATGGCGCCGCATGCCTCCACACACAGAAAACACTCGGAGCAAATGCCGCACTGGAGACAGCGCTCCGATTCAAAGACGGCCTGGCTTTCACCCAGCCCGAGAGCAACCTCCGAAAAGCTGTCTTTTCTTATGGAAGGCTGTCTTTCCGGCATGGTAGCCCGAGCGAGAGAAGGGATATCATTCGGAATATCAGGAAAAGGTGCATCCTCGGGCCTCGAATCCTTCCGGTCGGGAATCGTCACCCCGCTGACATCTTCGTGGATGGATCTTGCCGCGGATCTTCCGGAAGCCATGGACTGGACCACGCTGGAAGGACCGGACACCGCATCACCGGCCGCAT
>JBBSAR010000134.1:0-9171 GCA_038252125.1 Desulfatiglandales bacterium | reverse complement strand
GCCATGAGTGCCTCGGCGACCTGGTTCAGCCGGGACTGAGCCGCCGGCAGGATCGTGGCTTGGTTCGAAGCAAAGACGACGCTGCCCGAAAGCGTAATGACAAGCCCGCGGGCCTCCTCCTTTAACGCGGCCACCTTAGCCAGCTCAGCCTGCGCATCGGCTGCCCGCTTTTCAGCATCAAGACGGGCCTGTTGCGCTACCGCCAGTGTGGTTGCCGCCTCTGCGGCGGCCGTATCGGCCGATCGCTTTTCAGAATCGAGCAGGGCTTGTTGTTGGACCGCTAGTTTGTCTGCTTCCGCTGCGGCTGCCGCCTCAGTTTTCTCCGTTTGTGTCCTGGCTAAATCCTCTTTGGTCTGCTCTATAATTTCGCCCTGAGTCGTCTTATATTGCTTGTTCGCCTGTGCGGCGTTCGCTTTTTGGGCAGCGATAGAGGCCAGCGCATCCGCCTTTATGGCTTTCCGCTCGGCAACATATGCGAGATCTTTCGTCTGATACGATTTGGGGTCTTTGGCAAAGGCGATCTCCGCCCGGTCGAGGGCCTGTTTGGCCTTGTGCAACTCTGCCGGTACCAGTTTTGCAGCAGGTCCCTGGCTTGCACGCTGGTAGGCTTGGCGGGCGTTGGATAGCTCTGTAGGAATGGTGGCCGCGCAGCTGCCGAGCAATCCGGTGCATGCGACAAGTATCAGATATTTGATCAGTTTCATTGGTTGCTCCTTTGCATGGGTAATTGATTGTCCTTCCGGAGCTGGCGCACCCGCTCTATCGCGTTCTCGGCTTCCGTCTTTTCGGCCTGCTCGTGCGAGAGTGTTATCGCCAGTTCAGCGTCGGCTTCGGCTCTCGTCAGCAGCGATGCGGCCTGTTCTTTCTCGCCTTCCGCGGCCAGACCCTTGGCGCGCTCCAGCTCCTCCTTTGCGAGTTGCAAATAAAGAGAGGCGCTGGGGAGTTTGGTCGCCCCAACCTCTTCGGCGGCGCGGATCGCTGACTTGGATGCCTCGGAACTCTTATTGAACGACGGGCCACTTGCGCAGCCTGAGATCATCACAGCTAACAGAAAACATATGGCCATGTTCACATCTCTCATAGATTTCTCCTTTTTATTATTGCCTGTAGGACTCTTTTTAGGAGACAGGCTGAATTACCCGTCTGCCTTTATACTTGCCCTGCTTTCACACCGGATGCTGCATGCCTTTCTTAAGGATCTGATCATTGAAGCAATCGTTTGTGAAACCTCCTTCCGCTTCTCAGAAAGAACCTTCCTTCATATGACGAGCACGATCATGCTAATGGTGATTGCAATTGGCCTGCCAACAACCAAAGAAAATCAGAAGTTTGTAATCGTCATTTGATAACAGCGAGTTAGATCAACAAGAGGGAACAATGGAGAAGCATGAAACGATTGGTTTGACCTCAACATTTGGTGGAGCCTCCATATGTTGAGGGAGGCTTTTAAGGAAACCTGCATGCGGTAAAAGAAATTTCAGAGCTCCAGTCGATAGACTTTCAGCATTACATGTAATCAACGCAAGAATACATATCCCAGCCTTGATCCCATGTTCATTTCTATAGTTCTTGGACGAATCCAATTGAATCCCTGGTTAACCTGTTGACAGAAAAGCACTGCTTCCTCTATACTTTCGCAAGATGCTCCACCGATTTGTTCTTCCAGCTTCAACGGGTCATTTGAGGAATTGAAAATGCAGGATGAAAATATTCACCTATTTGAGGACTGTGCCCGGATCGTCTCCTGCGTCTGAACAGAACACCTGGTAAGAGATGCGTAGAACTGCTTAGCTCAACACTCTCTCATCCGGGTTTCTTAAAAAAAAACGAATTCTAATCAACGAGAAAGAAAAATGGCGAAATCCGATTACGACAGCAATTTCCCCTTCAAAAGCGTTTTAAGTTTTACCCGCCTGATTGCGTTCTGGCAAGATCTTCTGAACAAGGGAGGACCCGCGGAAGCCGCCATATCCAAGGCCGTGGAAGCGGCATTGAAGAATTCCCCGGAACTGCTCCAGCCCATAAGAGACACTTCGATCTTATTGAAACATAGGAGCATGGTCGATTTGCTCATGAGCCTTGTCTTTCCTCCCGCCTTCAGAGACCGGGATTATGCAGCGGCCTTTGTCCCCTTTCAGACGGAAATCATTTACACCACTCCGAATTTTCAGCGTCTATTGTCCGGCAACCACTGCATGGACATGGGGGTTCTGGCCAATCTCAGCGCGGAGGAGTGGGCCATTGGCCGTCTCATAAAGGCCTATGCGCTCATTCTGCGGAAATTCTACGACATGGATCTGCATCTCGATTTTCCCCTGATTATCACCACCTCCGACCCGGACACCGGACTCGATCATTATCTGAGCATTTCCTTTGATCCTCGTTTTGTGGAGGTAAAAAATACGGGGCCGTTGAAACCCCTGTCGAATGACGAAAAAGAAAGGCTGCTGGCCGTAGGAAATAAGCCCGAGTTGTGGATGGAAATCATTCCCCCGGAATCGTTTCTGTTCGAGGGCTTCGGCGTCTGTCGGGCCGTGGATGTCACCGATCAGGAAGTGTTGTCCTATCTCAAGCGGGACCTGATCGAAAAGGAGTCCATCTTTTCCGGTGAGGGATTTCAACGACTCCATGAAAAACTTCGGATCTATTTGCGCAACCCGGATCTGACGGTGGACCTGGCCGCCTTTCAGGGCGAACAGGTGCTCATTCTGAATCCTGAGCATAAAATGGAAACAGGTTGCATCTTCTGTGATTCCGAGCATCATGTGAAATCGGAATTCAATGGGTCGCTATTCGAGAGGGTGTTGGAAAATGGGGAAGACGCCGTGATTCGCGATCTCAAAAGTTATCCGGTCCGAACCGACCTGGAGACCCACCTGATGGAAGATGGAGTGAGGAGTCTCTTTGTCGCGCCACTCCACTACAAGGGTCGGTTGCTGGGAACCTTTACCCTTAAATCGCCCAATCCCGGGGCCTTCAGTGTACTGGACATCATGAAGCTCAAGGAGATCACGCCCCTGTTTGCCATGGCGCTGAATCGGGGCATGGAAGAGCTTAACAACCGCGTCCAGGCCATTATCAAAGAAAAATGCACGGCCATCCATCCCACAGTGGAATGGCGTTTTCATCGCGCCGCATTGAACTATCTGCAACGGGAGGAATGCGCTGCCTGCGAGTTGGAGCCCATCGTATTTCGTGATGTCTATCCCCTTTACGGCGCCTCCGATATCAGGGATTCCAGCGATTATCGCAATAAGGCCCTGGAGTCCGATCTGGTGGATCAACTCCGGATGGTAAGGGAAATCATCAAGCTGGCCGGAGAAGAAGACCCTCTGCCCATACTCGCCGTGCTTATCCACCGCATTGACAGGAATATCGAGGAGGTGCAGACACAGCTCCATTCTCAAGACGAATCCGCAAAAGCGGAATTTATCCGCAGGGAGGTCGAACCCGTTCTGGATCACCTTCTCACTTCCCAATCCAAGGTACGGGACCGCGTGGAGGCCTACCGTTCGGAATTGGACCCGACACTGGGCACGCTTTACAGGAAAAGGCGGGATTTCGAACAGACAGTCATGACCATCAACGATACCATCAGCCAATACCTGGACGAAGAGGAAGAAACAGCCCAGTCCTTTTATCCTCATTATTTTGAAAAGATGAAGACCGACGGCGTCGACCACACCATCTATATCGGGGCCTCCCTGGTGGAGAACAGACCCTTTGACGCCCTCTATGTAAAGAATCTCCGCCTGTGGCAGTTCATGGTCATGTGCGGGGTTGTCTGGCGCACCGCCCAGGCCACGGAACATGCCGGAATGCCCCTTGAGACGGCCCATCTCATCCTTGTTCAGGACACACCCATCTCTATTCGCTTCCGTCCGGACGAACGGAGGTTCGACGTGGATGGAACCTACGATATTCGTCACGAAATCATCAAGAAACGCATAGACAAAGCCATGGTGAAGGGGGAAGAGGAACGCCTCACCCAACCCGGCAAAATCGCCATCGTCTATTCCCATCGACGGGAGATGCATGAATACCTGAAGTACATCGATTATCTTCAAAGTGAACGGTATCTGACTAAAGAAGTGGAACAGCTCGAACTTCAGGAGCTTCAAGGGGTTTACGGGCTGCGGGCACTCCGGGTAGCGGTCGATATGGATAACGCCGTGAACCGGCCTTTTGTAGCCCCTGAAGCCGTCAGAAAAGCCGTAAAATCATTGTAAACCTTCACAAAACCAGGAAAAAATCATGATCAAGAAGATGCCCTACGGAGAGAACCTCAAGGAACAGTTGCTGGCAAGCGCCAGGGACAAACTGCATCGTTTCCTACTTTTGGATGGGAGGGTGCGCGGCGCCATCGTTCACGGAACCCGCATGGTAAATGAAATGCGGGCCAACCATGAATTGGGCATTTTGGAGACTCTGGTGCTGGGTCACGGATATCTCGCGGGCGCTCTGATGTGCGCCGATCTGAAAGGGGACGAAAGAATCACCCTCCAGATCGGTTGTTCCGGGCCCATCAAGGGCCTGCTTGTGGAAGCCAACGCATTCGGCGAGGTGCGCGGGTATTTAAAAAACGTCCCCATCCCCATCGAGAAACCCCTGGAGGACTTTAATCTCGCGCCCTTTTTCGGCGCCGGAATCCTGTCCGTAACAAAGGTTTTCAGGGACGCAAAGCAACCCTTTACAGGCCAGGTGGAACTCCTGTACGGCAACATTGCCAAGGATCTCGCCTACTACTACCTCACATCGGAACAGAACCCCACCGCCTTCAACCTGAGCGTCAAATTTGATGGAGAAGGAAATGTGACCGGTGCAGGAGGCCTGTTTCTGCAGGTGATGCCGGGCGCTGAAGATAAAGATGTGGACCGCCTGGAAGCACTGGTGTCCATGCTGCCCTCCATCGGGACGGCATTCGCGGAAGGGGAAGACCCCGAAAAACTGGTTCAAAAAAGCTTCGAATCCCTCCACCCGCAGTTCTTAGGATCGCACAGGGTTGAATTTATGTGCCGCTGCAACCAGGAACGGCTGGAAGAAATCATGACATCACTCCCGAAAGATGACCTGGAAGACATGATTCAAAACGATCCCTTCCCTCTCGAAGTAAAATGCCAGTATTGCAGCACCCCCTACCTTTTCTCCAAAGATGACCTGATAAAGATCGAATCCGGGAAAACGGATCAAGGAATGGACACCTAAACAGATCCATTTCGGCGCCGGTGAGAAGTATCCGCGACTCCATAAAGTTTCGGGCCAGACCCGGCAATTTGTCAGCATTCTTGGAATTCATATTTAATCTCTCCTTTCGAGCTCAATCGGAAAGGAAATGGGGTGGTTTGTGTATTCTCTCTGGGATAAAACCGTATCTATTTTCATTGCAGGATTGATTCAACGTTCTTCAATAGCCCGATCTCAATGACGTTTTTTCGTTTCCATTCGCATCGCACACTTTTTTTTGGCCCTGCCGCCATATAAATAGAATGTATCCAACAATTTATAGATATCTCATCATCCATTCTTTTTCTCTTGACACGTAGTTACGATATAGCTATTTTATAACCATATGTGAAAAGCTTAAAACTTCATTGTATGGTACAGGGCATTTTGATTTGAATGCCTGCGATCCATGATAAATCAAAGGATAATATAGGGATTCAGGCGATAGGCAGGAGTTAAAAATGAGGTACGCAGAGACAGGGTATAATTTAGAAATTGATCTCTCCCGAGGAAACATTGAGAGGGTGGAGACCGACCCAAGAGACACCGAGCTTTATCTTGGGGGTTTGGGGACGAACGCAAAGATATTGTGGGACAGGGTTCCCCCTGAAGTGGAACCTTTTTCTCCCGATAATGTGCTTATATTCAGCGCCGGTCTTTTGTGCGGAACACCTGCTACCGGCTGTAATCGGACCATTGTTTCCACCATTTCTCCCCAGACGCGGTTAATGGCTTTTTCCATGATGGGAGGGTTTTGGGCGCCGGAATTGAAATATGCCGGTTACGATAAAGTGATCCTTCGCGGCAAGTCCCCCGATCTGGTCTATATATGGATCAACAACGATAAGGTGGAAATACGCGATGCCTCACATCTCAAAGGCAAAGGCTCCGTTGAGACCGCGGAACTGATCAAACAGGAGTTGAAGGAACCCAAAGCCCAGGTGGCTGCCATAGGCCTGGCCGGTGAAAACCGGGTCTTTTTTGCTTCCATCGAGCAAGGCAGATCCAGTGCCAGCCGGGGCGGCATAGGGGCCGTCATGGGAGACAAAGGGGTAAAGGCGATCGTTGTTCGTGGAACAAAGGACATCAACCTTGCCCAGCCTGCTGAATTCTTAGGGCTCTGCAACGAAGTTCTGGAATATATAAAATTTCGAAATGATAATCCCGTTCCGGGTGTCATGCCCATTTTAGCCGGGCTTGGATCACCGCAGGAAATGAAAGTGCACGACGAAAAATGGCACACTGAAAATTTTGCCTGGGGAAATTCTCGCGTTCGCAGGAAAGAATTCTGGAACGAAGAAATCGCCAAAGAGTGGATGGAAACGCTGGACACTATGCGAACGCGGCTGATCAGTTGTTACAACTGTCCCATGACATGCGGAGCCACCATTTCACCCCCGGGACGTCCGACCTATATGATGAAGTGTTTCTCGAAGCTGACCTATACCATGGCGGCCTTTTCAAACCTGGAATTTGGTCTGGGCATCGCTCAAAGCGCCACGGAATACGGAGTGGATGGATTCTCGGCCCCCCAGGTAATGGCCTTTGCCCTCGAACTTTACGAAAACGGTATATTGACGGACGATGATTTTCCGGGAATGCCGGAGGATAATGAAGGGAGATTCTTCTGGTTGTTAGACAAGATCGTAAGGCGGGAAGGGATTGGAGATGTGCTTGCCAATGGCACCTATTGGGCGGCGAAAGAGATTGGGAAAGGTGCTGAGGAATATGCACATAATAACATTAAGAAACATGAGCAGCTGCCCCTCAAGCTGTCCATGCTGAATCCCATCTATTTTCTCATGTATGCGACCGGCGAGAAGATCAATATTACCCAGATCGAAGGGCAGTTCCCGCAGGCGCCTTTTCCCAAGCGAGAGCACCGAGAAGCCTTTGTGAAGGATTGGTTTCAGGTTCCCGACGAGAAATTCAAACAATATTTTCTGGACTGGGAACCGCGCGGCGAGAACTCCATCCCCTATTACCCAACGCCTGAAATATGTTGCGACATTGTTGACTGGCAGGAGAAGATGCACTACATCGATGACGCCCTCGGCATGTGCGCCGGTCTGTCGTCATTTCCCCTGAAACCTCCCTACCATATGCACAATTACCCAAAATTCATTGCTTCGGGGGCAGGCATCCCCATGGATGAAGAAAAGCTGGCGCAGGCCGTCAAGAGATACCGGACACTGGTCAGGGCCATTAATACCCGAAGAGGCATGAGGAGAAAGGATGATAATCCTCCAAAGGACCACTGGAAGAAAAGATTCCCCGAGCTTGAAGAGAAACTTTTAGATACTTATTACAAATTCAAGGGGTGGAATAATGATGGTATTCCCACAAAAGAGTCTTTGCATGAATTAGGGCTGGATTACGTATACGAAGACTTCGAAAAAAGGGGAATCTATTCAGATAGTGATGACACATCTTCCAAAGAGACCTTGGCCGAAAACGAGAAGGAGATGTAGCCGTGGGTGAGAAAAAAAAGAAAATCGTCAAGACCATCAAAGTGGATGCCGACAAGTGCAACGGATGCCGGGCCTGTGAAGTCATCTGCTCCGCTTTTCACGCAGCCCCCAAATATAGCAGCAACAATCCGGCAAGATCCCGAATTCGCGTGATGCGCCATCCACTGAAAGACATCTATGTGCCGGTATATGCGGGGGAGTATACGGCCGCCGAATGTGCGGGCAGGGATAAATATACCATTGACGGAAAGGAATACGAAGAGTGTGCCTTCTGCAGGGCTTCCTGCCCTTCCAGGAATGAATTTAAAGAACCCGATTCCGGCCTCCCTTTGAAATGCGATATGTGTGAAGGCGAAGACGAGCCCCTGTGTGTCAAGTGGTGCCTGGTGGATGCCCTAACTTACGAAGAAAGAGAAGAGGAAGTGGAAGAAGAAGAAAGCCCGGAGGAGATGGAAATCGGGTTGCAGGCATTGGCCAACAAATATGGTATGGACAAGATCATGGAAACCGTTGCCCGGATGTCCGTGTCGAAGAAGGCCTGAAATCATCAAGGCGGGACAAGAGGTTAAGAAAGACAGTGGAGAGTGTAGCCGATTATAAAGAGATCGTCGACGTCATCAAAGAGAGCGGCGGAGACGCCTTTAAAAGATGTTTTCAATGCGGATTATGCGACACGGTTTGCCCATGGAACAGGGTCAGAAACTTCAGCATGCGCAAGCTGGTCCGACAGGCGACGTTCGGTTTTACCGAGATTGAAAGTGAGGAGATGTGGCTTTGCACCACCTGTGGAAGATGCCCACAGCAGTGTCCCAGGGACGTAAAGCAGATTGAATCGGGAATCGCACTGCGCAGGGTTGCCACGGAATACGGCGTCTTTCCCAATTCCGTCAAGCCCGTCCGCACTGCCGTGGGAAGCCTCATGGGCGAAGGGAACCCCATTGGGGAAGAACGGGCAAAGAGGGCGGATTGGGCAAAAGGCCAATCCGTTAAGGACTTCTCCGAAGAAATGGAGATTTTATATTTCCCCGGCTGCTATCCCAGCTACGACCCAAGGTTGAAAAAGGTCGCCATTGCCACGGCGAAGATTCTCAACGCCGCGGGAGTGGAATTCGGGATACTGGGCGCCAAGGAGAATTGCTGTGGAGAAAGCATCCGCAAGACGGGTGATGAGGAATTATTTAAGCGCCTCGCCAAGGAAAACATCAAGGCCTTTATCGATAACGGCGTAAAAAGGATTCTTGTTTCCTCCCCCCACTGCTACCATACATTCAAAAACGAGTATCCCCAATTCAAAGTAAACTTCGAAGTGATTCATATCTCCCAATACCTGTACGAGTTGATGAACGCGGGAAGGTTTGCCCTCAAAGGAGAATACGGGAAGAAGGTGGCCTATCATGATCCCTGTTATCTGGGTCGGCATAACGGCATCTTTGACGAACCCCGGGAGGTCCTGAAGAAGGTCCCTGGCTTGGAATTG
>JBBSAR010000133.1:0-9259 GCA_038252125.1 Desulfatiglandales bacterium | reverse complement strand
TGGGTCAGTTCTGAAAAGCAGTTGCAGTGATATTCTGAGAAGCCCTGGTGGAAAATCTCCTGGAGCAATCGAGTCTTTTTCTCCAACAGCTGGTGAATGGAATTACCCTTGGCGGGGTGTATGCTCTCATCACCGTCGGCGTCATCGGGCCCAACGGCGCAGGGAAAACCACCCTTTTCAACTGCATTACAGGCCTTTATCACCCTTCCGAAGGGGAAATTCAATTCCAGGGCATTCCCATTGCTCCACAAAAATCCAAAAAGAAGGAGGCCTTGATCAAGAGATTTTCCCTGCTGTTTTTCTTTCTCGGTTTGCTTTGGGTTCCTCTCTTCTGGTCCGTTTTTCTGCCGCGGACCTATTACCCTTTTGAAATGTTTCTTGTGGGCCTTTTTATCCTGTTTATCCAGATTTTTCTTGTGAGAGGGCTCCTCAAATTCGAGATATGGGCACGGGGATTAACCCTTGTTTTTCTGCTGAATGATCTTATTTTTGCATTTTGGTGGCTGAAATACCCCCATGACGACCTGTCGCTCATTGGAACCGGGAAACCGGCAATCTTTCTTGCCATTCCCTGGTCGATCGCGGCTTTGCCTTTCAGTGCCTGTTTTATAGGGCAACTTCTCCACAAACCCGTCCGCCAATTATTCGGGTTCACGGTAGGACCTGATGCCATCTGCAGGGCGGGAGTATCCAGGACATTCCAGAATATTCGTTTGTTTTTCAATCTGAGCGTTCTTGATAATGTAAAGACAGGTTTCCACGCGCGACTGAGGACGGGAGTCCCGGGCGCCCTCCTGAGGACTCGTTCTCAGCGGAAAGAGGAAATTTTAGCCGAACAGGGGGCATTGAACTGTCTCCGCTTTGTCGGTCTCGAACAGCGGGCCTTCGATCTGGCGGGTGCCCTGGCTTACGGTGAACAGAGGCGGCTGGAAATCGCCCGCGCCCTGGCCTCCGGACCCGGATTGATTCTTTTAGATGAACCGGCGGCCGGCATGAACCCGAAGGTAAAGGAGGCCTATTTAGGATAAGGGAAAAACACCATGCAGGAAAAAAGGAACAAAGAACCAAAATCAGGCAGGATGGAAGTCTTGAGAGATTTACCCGCGGAAATCATGAAGAGCCTTTCAAAGGAGGAAATTCAAGCGTTCCTTTTTGAGGACGTCTGGCCCGATTCCCTCCAGCAAAAGCTGAAAGACTATTTGGCGTAGAATGATTGACATAAAACTTCAGATCATGTAGTTCAAGGCCACTCAATTGATATGAAAGGAAGGTTCAGCCGCGGAAAAATGAAAGACATACAGAATCACACAGACGATAGAAATGTGGACATTGATCAGGTGGGGGTGAAAGGAATCAGATATCCCATCACGGTCCTGGATAAGGATATGGGCGAACAGCAGACGGTAGCCAAAATCAATATGTATGTAAATCTGCCCCGTTACTACAAAGGAACGCATATGAGCAGATTCGTGGAGATTTTGAATGAACACAGCCGCCGTATCTCCGTCCAGAACTTCACGGAAATCCTTGAAGAAATGAAAGCCAGGCTGGACGCGGAAAGCGCCCATATTGAGATTACTTTTCCCTATTTCATCAGCAAATCGGCGCCAGTAACCGGAGCCGAAGGGCTCATGGAATATAAGTGTACTTTCAAAGGGTCCCTGAACAGTGGAAAAGACCTGATTCTCATCATCAACGTGCCCATCTCCACCCTCTGCCCATGCTCGAAAGAAATCAGCGATTTCGGGGCGCATAATCAGAGAGGTGAAGTGCGGCTTCAGGTCAGATTTGAAAAATTCATGTGGATTGAAGATCTGATCAAGTTGGTGGAACAATCGGCATCGAGCGAGGTATTTTCCGTTCTGAAAAGAGAAGATGAAAAATATGTAACCGAAAGGGCTTATGAAAATCCCATGTTCGTTGAAGATATCGTTCGCGAAATTGCGGTTAAACTCAATAACGATCCGAATATCACCTGGTTTGCCGTGGAATCGGAAAATTTCGAATCGATCCACAATCATAACGCCTACGCCCGCATTGAAAAGAATAAACGAGAACACATCCAATAGAGGAGGAGAAAATGGGTGAAGACCTGAAAAAGATGTATCGGACTGTCATGGATGACCACTTTCCCTCCGATTTGACCATATCCTTCGGGAATCAGGTGCTGACTTACCGAAAAAGGACGTGGAAAATCTCCGATGAAAAAACCGGTGATACGATTGAGAAGGGCCTTCGCTATGGCGAAAATCCCGGCCAGGAAGCAGCCCTTTATGAACTCATCGAAGGGAATCTTGTCCTGGGAGGATGCCGGTTTATAGAACCGGGAAACGGGCTTGTGTCGGCTGTTTCGGAGAAGGAAATGATCCAGAGCGGAAAGCATCCGGGCAAAATAAACCTTACGGATGTGGACAACGCCCTGAACATCATGAAGTATCTGACCGCGGGCCCGGCGGTGGTCATCGTAAAACACAACAATCCCTGCGGCGTGGCCTATGGGGCTTCCCTTGAAGACGCCTATAAAAAGGCCGATATGGCGGACAGAATCGCTGCATTCGGAGGTTGCGCGCTTTTTAATCGCCCCATGGATGGGGCAACAGCAGGACTCGTGTCCGAAAATTATCTGGAAGTGGTCGCCGCCCCTGATTTTGAAGAAGGAACTATTGAAATCCTGGCCCGAAGACCCAATCTGAGAATCATTCAGATCTCGAAAATGGATCAGCTTTCCAAATTCACGGATGCACGATTCGTTGATTTCAAGAGTCTCATGGACGGGGGAATCATTGTTCAGCAATCTTCACAAAACGCCATTCGATCCAAGAAAGATTTCCAGCCCGCAATCTGTTCTTATCAGGGAAGAGAATATGTCATTGAAAGGCCGCCTACGGAAGCGGAATATGCCGATATGCTTTTCGGCTGGCAGGTGGAGCAGGGGGTGACCTCCAACTCCGTCATCTATGTGAAAGACGGCGTCACAATCGGGATAGGCACGGGAGAGCAGGACAGGGTCGGCGTAGCCGAGATAGGGATATTCAAGGCCTATGCCAAATATGCGGATGCGCTCTGTTTCAAGAGTCACGGCATTCCCTACAAGGAACTTGAATCTTTGATAAAATCAGGCCGGAAAGACAAATCCATCATGGAGGAAATAGACCGACAGACAAAGGCGGCCAAGGGTGGACTTGTGGGCGCCTGCATGGTCTCGGATGCTTTTTTTCCCTTTCGAGACGGGGTGGATGTTGGGATAAAAGAAGGAATCACGGCCATCGTACAGCCGGGAGGCTCGCTACGCGACTTCGAAGCAATAGAAGCTTGCAATGAAGCGACCCCTCAGGTTACCATGGTGTTTACCGGACAAAGGGCATTTAAACATTAGAAAAGAGGCGGATCATGTATAATGCAAGTGATTTGAGAAAAGGGTTGAAAATTGAGATTGACAACGACCCGTATATTGTTACCGATTTTCAGTTTTCAAAACCGGGTAAAGGACAGGCCCTTTACCGCTGCAAATTGAAAAATATGATTACCGGGGTAATCATCAGCCCTACCTATCGCTCCGGAGACTCCTTCCAAAAAGCGGATCTATCGGAACGAAAGATGCAGTATCTTTACAATCAGGAAAATGAATTCTGGTTCATGGACCTGGAAAACTACGAACAGACTGCCCTCACCTCCGAACAGGTCGGCGATGCAAAAAATTTCCTGATAGATAACCTTGAAGCAGACATCCTGTTTTTCGGGGACAAACCCATAGGGATCACACTGCCCAATTTTGTGGATCTCATGGTACAAAAAGCGGATCCATGGGCCAAGGGCGACTCCGTTGCAGGGGACACCAAGCCCGTAACCATGGAGACAGGGTATGTATTGAGAGTTCCTCCCTTTATTGAAGAAGGAGAAAAGCTGACCCTTGACACCCGTTCGGGGGATTATGTCACGCGGGTAAAAGGATAGCAGCTCAAGGCAGGTTTGCGTGATCCTAAAGTGCGATCCCGGAACCCCATTAAGTCGCTGCGTGTCAGAAAGAGCCACTTGTTTATTCATGTGATTCGTGTAATTCGTGCAATTCGTGGTTGAAAAAGTGTTCTCATGGTAAAGGCCGCACTGGAGCTTCGGGCTCGAATGATACAGGCCGTAAGGTCCTTTTTCGAGACAAACGGTTATCTCCATGTGGAGACTCCCTGTCTCATTCCGGCGCCGGCGCCTGAGGCCCATATTGACGCCATCCAGGCTGGGAATTTTTATCTGCAGACTTCTCCCGAACTCTGCATGAAGCGGTTGCTTTCGGCGGGTTTTTCAAGGATTTTTCAGATATCCAAATGCTTCAGGGAGGGGGAGAGAGGCGATCGTCATCTCCCTGAGTTTACCATGCTGGAATGGTACAGATCGGGCATCGACTACAGGGGTCTCATGGACGAATGTGAAGATCTTTTTCTTTTTATTCATGAGAGCCTCCATCTGCAAAAACCGATCTGTCATGGCGGCCGAAACATTGATTTCAGTGCCCCTTGGCAAAGGCTCTCCGTTGAAGACGCATTCAGGAACCTGGCTTCCATTCCCTTGCGAGAGGCGCTGGCAAAAGACCTGTTTGATCAGATCATGGTAGAAGAAATTGAACCCCGTCTGGGTTGGGGCAAGCCAACCTTCCTGTTTGATTATCCGGCATCCATGGCGGCGCTGGCAAGATTGCGAAAAGACAACAAGGCTGTAGCCGAAAGGTTCGAGATTTACATCGGAGGGCTGGAACTGGCAAACGGCTTTTCGGAATTAAACGATGTCCACGAACAGAGAACAAGGTTCGAGGAAGAATACCGAAGAAGGGCGGATTCCCACAGGCCCGTTTATCCCCTGCCGGAAAGATTTTTGGACGCACTCCCATCCATGCCCGACGCGGCCGGCATTGCTCTTGGCATCGACAGACTGGCCATGATCATAACCAATGCATCGAGCATAGATCAGGTCGTGGCATTCGTACCCGAAGCGCTGTAAGTTGAAATTAGAGGAAACCATAACAGAAATGAATCAAACGGCAACCCAGGAACCTATGGCCCCCATGGCCTTGAAAGCCTCCGGACGGGTTGTAAAAAGAACATGCGTTTCCTGCGGCGCCC
The DNA here is from genome assembly GCA_038252125.1 of Desulfatiglandales bacterium. Lineage (GTDB taxonomy): Bacteria > Desulfobacterota > DSM-4660 > Desulfatiglandales > Desulfatiglandaceae > DUZB01. The sequence goes on along the minus strand of JBBSAR010000133.1, from coordinate 4,148 downwards.
AAGACATGAAAAAGGGGCGGCGGTACTGCTCCAAGGAATGCCGACAGAAGATCAATTGGGTGCTGGCCCTCTCAAAAGGACTGCTCAGTGCCCTCAATGCCAGATATGCGGCTTTTTCCTTCACCCGCGAGATGGTCATGCTGGACGTGTATCCCTCCTGGTCCAAGGAAATATCCAGATTTACCTATGAGCGGATAAACGGGCAGAAACCGGCGGAAGACCTCAAATGCCTAGTGGTTCAATGGGGTAGGGAATGGTATCGGCTGGTGAACAACAGAAAATCAAAAAGCCATGCCTCTCTCACCCTGATCAACAGGACCAATCAGAAAGATATTGATCCCGATAACGTGAAACCCTGCAGGCGCGTCCAGCCGAGACTGTCCCGCACGGAAGCCTCCAGTCTGAAGGTTCTTAAGCTCAGCAGAAGCGATTTATCTTCCGATAGCACCAACGACAAAATTAAATCCGCCTACAAGAAAATGGCCAAGATCCATCACCCCGACGTCGGGGGAGATGAAGAATCCTTCAAACAGCTGCAAAATGCCCACGAGCAGATGCTCCACTGGGCGGAAAATCCCCAATTCACCCTTCGAAAAGCCCTAGAGGGGTGCTGGTTCTACGACGGCTACACGGGGCGCTGGTCGCCACCACTGTAACCGTCCCGGACATTCACTTTTCAGAGGGTTCAGCGCCTCCTTTTTTTCTGTTCGGTGTTCCGCTTTTCCCGGCCCGGGATCCGGCCTGGTTGATCTTTTCCATCCTCCTTCTGATCTCCTGCTCAAAACCTCTCCCGGTGGGCCGGTAAAAGATCTTTTCACGTACTTTTTCGGGGAGATATTCCTGTTCAATCCAGGCATCCGGGTAATTGTGGGGGTACAGATAACCCTTGCTATACCCCAGTTTTTTCATGAGCGCCGTGGGTGCATTTCGGATGTGCATGGGGACCTGCAGAGGCCCCGATCGGCTTATCTCTTTCTTCACTTCTTTTTCCGCCAGGTAAAGGGCATTGCTCTTTGGCGCCGACGCAAGATAGACGGCTGCCTGGGCAAGGGCGAGTTCCGCTTCGGGAGGTCCCACTTTCTGCCATGCTTCAAAAGCGCAAAGAACCATCTGAAGTGCCCCGGAATCAGCAAGCCCCACATCTTCCGAGGCAAAGCGAATCATTCTACGACAGATAAACAGGGGGTCTTCGCCGGCCATAAGCATCCTGTACAACCAATAGATCGAGGCCTGGGCATCGCTCCCTCTCAGACTCTTGTGAAAGGCCGAAATAATGTCATAGTGCTGTTCGCCGTTCTTATCGTAGGGAAGGGATTTTACCTGGAGGGCGGCTTCCACATCCTTTAATTCCATCACAATCGGCTCACCCGGCATCGCCTCTCCCTTAAAGAAAAAAACGGCCTCCAGATTGTTGAGGGCGGCCCGCGCATCCCCGTGCGATACGGCGGCCATGTGTTCCATGGCATCCGGATCAATCCGGATGGAAAAACGTCCCAGGCCTCTTTCCACGTCCCGGACGGCCCGATGCAGAAGATTTCGAAGATCGTCCGTGGTCAAAGGATTCAGGACCAGGACTCGCGTCCTTGAAATGAGTGGCGGGATTACCTCAAACGAAGGGTTTTGCGTAGTGGCCCCGATCAAAACGATGAGACCTGATTCCACATGAGGGAGAAAAGCATCCTGTTGGGCCTTGTTAAACCGGTGAATTTCATCCACAAACAGGATGGATGCCTTTCCCGACAGGGTCTTTTCCTTCTCTGCCTGGAGCAGGATCTGCCGCAGATCTTTCACCCCTGAAGTAACGGCTGAAAACGCATGAAAAGGCAATCCCGCGGCATGTCCCATGATCCTGGCAAGGGTTGTTTTCCCAGAACCGGGAGGCCCCCAGAATATCACGGGAAAGGCCCTGCCGTCGTGAATAGCTCTGGAAAGGTAGGTATCCCTTCCCAGAAGATGCTCCTGTCCCACCATCTCTTCAATTATTTGAGGTCTCATTCTTTCGGCAAGGGGGATGTTCGAGGGGGGCTGTGGCATTATCGCACTTCCTTTCTTTGAAAAACTTCTGAAAGGCGCAGAAAAAAGACGTCCATATTCAATGGCCTCCCTTCAATAAAGTCCACGCCGAGGTGTTCCCAAAATGGCTGTTCCCGGGTCTGCTTATCCGCACCAACCAAAATCATGGCAAGATCCGGCCATGATTTTCTGATTCTTCGTATCATGCTCTCCATCGTATCCCTGCTTGCGTCGTAGTGCATGATCAACAGATCATAGCTGCCTTTCCTGAGTTCTCTGACTCCATCTTTCTCCCCCGAAACAACCGTGACGCGCCCCCCCCTGTCTGAAAATAACAGACGTAGAAGATCCGTTAACCGATTTTCAGAGGAGATAAACAGGATCGATTGATCCCTGATCCAGTTTTTCCTCACTCCTATCCTGTTTGTTACGCCTTTTTCCGCAAGGGGAAGTCTCACGGCAACCGTGGTTCCCCGGCCTTCCCGACTGATGAAGTCTATCTTGCCGCCATGCCGCTCGATGACAGCATAGGCCACACTCAACCCAAGCCCCCTGTGCGGAAACTTTTTCGTTGTAAAAAATGGTTCATACAGATTATCGCCCACATCTTTTCGGATCCCGGCGCCACTATCTTGTACATAAACGAATGCAAACCCGGAATCTTCTTCGGAGGTCACATAGATCTCCCCGAAGGTATCCGCGGCTTCCATGGCATTTTGAATAATAGAAACAAATGCCTCCCTCATCTCATCTCTGCAACCCCATAGGGGCGACACGATTCGCAGATACTTTTTCAGCCCGACCTCGACCTCTTCCCTGCCGGAATGATGGGATACCCTGTTTCGGGATATCGCTTCAGCATCTTGGATAACTTCCTGAAGATCAAACAATCCCATTTCCGATGGGTCATATTCGGGCCTGCCGATAAACCGAAGCTCCCTCCCCACGGGGGAACAGATCTTACGCATGTGATCCAGCCTTTCAGAGGATATCTCCGGCATTCCGCCTCCCGTTTGACTTTTCCCGGCCCCTCCCGCCGGTTCTTCAAGGACCAGCATAAAGGCTTCCATCTGTTTATCAAACATAGCAACGACCCGCTTCATCGTTTGCGCATTCACGGAGGCGCCGGCCCTTCTCTGGTTTTCCTTGATCTGCTCAATTTCCAACATAGTAACAAGAAAGACCTTTTTCCTGTTTCTTCGAATTGCCCGCACCCCGACTCCGCAAGACAGCCTTTCTCCGTTTTTCTTCACGAATGTTACTTCATAGGGATCATGTATCCGGTCACCGGGGTAATTTCTTTCAGAGAGATCTTCCAGAAAACTCTTGGAATCCGGATGCACCAGACTTGCCAGACTCATCTGAAGCAGGTCCTGTTTCTCATAACCGAATGCATCGCAGGCGGCCTCGTTTGCAAAAACAATGCGCCCTTTCTCCAACAGGATCACCTCGCCGGGCAATGCTTCCATAAGTTGCCAGGTATTTTTCAAATCCCTCTGAAGGGTTGCCGCTTCGGTCTTGAGTATTCCTATCTTCTCTTTCAGAGCCCTGTTTTCCCGGGTAAGTTTCTCTCCCCAGGTCATGGGCTTTGCATTTTGGATGTTACCCATTGTTTTCCCTGATGGTTTTCTCGCCGGTTCCATAACGATGAATTTCGGGAAAACCTCACCGCGGAACGGCTTTTAAAATGCCTTGATGAATAGCGTGGTTTAACGTATCATACGCCCCCGATGACTGACAAGTCGCAAACTGGGAATCCAGTAAATAACCAGCGAGGATTACGTGGCGATTTCACCTTTTGTCCATCTTCATGTACATACGGAATACAGCCTTCTTGACGGCGCCATCCGAATCGATGGCATGCTGAACAAGGCCCGCGATCTTCAAATGGAGTCCGCGGCCATTACGGATCATGGAAACATGTTCGGAATTGTTCAATTTTATGACCAGGCCATAAAGAAAGGGATCAGACCGGTCATCGGCTGCGAGGTTTACGTGGCCCCCGGCAACCGGCGTGAACGATCCCCGTCTTCCGATGGAAGTCCCAATGCCTATCATCTGGTCCTACTCGTCATGAATGAGCAAGGCTACAAGAACTTGAGCCGGCTAGTGACATTGGGGCACCTGGAAGGGTT
>JBBSAR010000132.1:0-9284 GCA_038252125.1 Desulfatiglandales bacterium | reverse complement strand
CCGGTAAAGCCGGTCGATGTCTTTCTCTACACCTTTCTCAATAAAAGCGTACGGATTCAATGAAAGACATTTTTGGGCAATCTCCTGATCACCAGGGTACGCGGAATAAAAAATGATAGGAACATGCGGATGTTTCTCTTTCAACTGACCATAAAGCGTTATTCCATCAATCTTCGGCAGCTTAAGCTTAACATCCAAAAGCACCACACACACATCGTCAGCAAAAATTTCAAGCCCTTCCTGACCGGTGATCGCAACGATCACTTCAAAGTTTCGTGCCTTAAGCGTGGCTTCAAGCCCCTGCCGGATATTGGGGTCATCATCGATGACCAGGACCTTGCCGAGGGGCGGTTCGGGCTCGGGCGCCGGGGTATCATCAAATTTCTTCAGAAGATCATAGAACTCATCCATAAAAAACTCTTTCTTCGATTAGCCACAGACCCGCATGGACTGAGGCGGACAACATCAAAAAAATCCTATCGGCTATCCGTTCCTATAAAGCGGTAAGAGATGGCTTCGGACCTTCCTGTCTCCCACTGACAGTATTGCCCCTTTAGCCATTATGTCCGAAAATCGATCGATTATTGTTTTGCAGAATTGATTTACATTTTCAGGTCGCATGCTCGTCAGCCGAAACGTTACAACCGAGGGCAATTTCTCGCCTGAAAATGCCAACATTCTCCCAAAGTCCAGATCGTGGGTCAAGATGATTCTGCTCTCATTCATTGCCTTTTCCATTATTTGAAAATCAGAGGCCCTTTCCAGACCCTCATCAATCAGGTGGACTGCATCATGCCCCAGCTTCTTCAGATATAATCCGGTCAGAGGAGAGATCCCCATATCGAGCAAGAAACGCATTGAGCTTAAGCCTCAGCCAGCAGGTCTATACGATCCTCGGCCAACCACGACGCGTAGCGAAGACACTGTGATATGTCTTCAGGTTCGATATATGGATAGCTCTTGGTTATGTCTTCCATGGTCATCCCATTTGCCGCCAGATTGAGTATTAGAGAGACCTGAACACGCATCCCTCTGATGCAGGGTCTGCCATTCATAACAGCAGAATCCACAGTGATGCGATCAAAAGGCTTTAATGTTTTCATAACGAATTTCCCCTCTCTGATATGCTGAAATACTATAGCTGGAGATGCTTCCCAAGTTCCATGAGGGATAATAGCACCCCTGGTTGCTAAATAAAAGCCCATCTGGTTTGCATGGTGCGCCTTTATATCCGCAGGGTGACTGTAAATTTTGTCCCCTCTTCCATCTTAGATTCGACCTCAATGGTCCCACCGTAGAGCTGTACCAACCGCTTTACAACCCCCAAACCCAGCCCTGCACCGGTTGTTGGTTTTGTCGATAAAAAAGGTTCAAATATGTCGCTGAGGCTTTCTTCTGGTATACCCGGACCGTTATCCGCCACGGTTATGACAAAAAATTTTTCGGTTTCATTGTCCCGTCTTTCGACGGTAACCTTTATCTCCTTTGGCCAATCTGGATCTGTGTCGATCTCCTCAAGAGCATCTTTGGCGTTCAGGATCAGGTTGCTGAAAATGGAATTGAGGTGGGTTTCGTCCGCCTTCACAGCGGCGGTAGCGGGACCTTCGACCTTGTAGGCGATTCCGATCCGTTCAAAATCCTGGCTGTAACGGTCATGGTAACTTTTGAGCAGGGGGATGATATCAACGGTTTCATCTCCGGGTTTGAATTCCGACATCCTGGCATAATCCCGGATCTGAGTCGTGATGGAAAGCCCGCGGTTCAAGTCGCTCGAAACTCCGGCATGCACCCCGGCAAGGTGTTCGGCAATCTCAGCGATGGTTTTTAGCTCGGGCAGGAAAAGGGTGGCGATTTCTTCTCTGGGGATCTCATACTTTTCGTGCATCAAAGAAATGTTTTTGAGCAGGCCGGTGGCTGAATCTTTAAGAATCTGAGTATACGACTTTCCCCGGTTTTTATAATTCAGCGTGGCCTTGAACTCCAGCTGTGCGCCGGCAAGCGCATTCCGCATCTCATGGGCAAAACCGCCGGTGATTCGATGTTCGAGTGTCCGTTTCTCGGTATCAATTAATCTGGCTTGAGCCTTTCTTAGTTCATCAGTACGTTGCTCAATGATGCCTTCCTGCCTGATCACAAGGTCATTTAGAGCCAGATTATCGAGATCCCTTCCCTTAATGTAACCAGGGTCAAAAAGGCTGTGGCAAAAAATCAGAAACCTTCTAATGATATTGAAGTAATCCCAATGGATTTCAAAAACGCAGTCTTCTCCCCCTTTGGTCACACATTCGGTTTCGATTACTTTGACATCATGTGCCCCAGTATATTTTGAAATGCCCGTATAAATGCCGGCATTCCAATCGCATACGTGCCTGGATACACGGTCTTTGAATGCAGGTTTGTAGGTTACTTTTATCTTGGTAAAGCCCTTTCTGAATTCAATGCGTCGAGGGCTCTTGGTATTATTGAGTTTACGGTTTATAATACTTGCTAGGTTCAGTGTGGTCATGGGGGAAAGCAATCGCAAGATTTGAAAATGTTTTGGCTGGCCCGCTTCAAACATCCGATAACCTGCAGTAATCCCTGCCTGAAACAATGGTCTATATCCGCCTATGACTTTTGATGCGTTTTCAAGCAGCTTTAATGAAAACTCATTACTGGTCCAGTATCTTGAATTTCGAAGATGTTCTTCCTTAACAGGATTTGCCGCTTCAGCATTATCGGGGTCCTGAATGAGAAATTCCGGATTATCAATCAACCCTTCCAAGACCTTCTCAACGGCGCTCCTACCCGAAAGACCGCTTTCAAAGTCAGGAATGTTCTCTAAATAATCAAGAAGTTGAACCCAGTTTTTGCAGCATACTTCTTTGCGCATGGGTTTGGCGTGAAGATTACCCATCAGAAATTCCTTTATGGGTTTGACAAGTATCACTGAAGGGGAGAAACGCTGGTTAATTTCGTGGGCCATCAGAAGCGACATAAAATGCCCACAAATTGAGGAGGATACTATTGATTTGCTCAAATTTTGTCAAGAACAACCATATTGAGACTTCAGGCAAAGTGCCTTTTGCTCAGTCCTTTTGATGGAAACAGCCCAGTGCTCTATCTGACATAACTTGACAATATCACAAAGAATTCACGCCATAAAAAACTCTTGATATACCTTACATATTCAAATACTCAATCGTTTGCTAAACATCAGACAGAAGTCCATCCAACCGCCACATCAGGCAATAAAATGATGCAGATTATTCAAAGACATCTCTTTCCTGCCGTCCTCGATTTCCTTGACCATTGCCCTTATCGCATCGTTTAAAGGGGTACTAACGCCATGGGTCTTTCCCTTATCGCAAATGTACCCGTTAAGAAAGTCAATCTCTGTCTTACGGCCTCTTTCCAATGATTGCAGGCTCGACGACTTTATCCTCCGATATTTGAAGCCGATAACTCGGATGGTAAGATAACGCTTTAGATCGGCAAGCATTCCTTTTTCGGCTAACAACCGGCTATAGTCCAGTTTGCCGCCCCCCGCGGGTTCCAATTGGATTCCCATGGCTTCGGCAACCGACATCGCTTCCCGCATGATTTGGAAAAATAGTTTCCTCGCTTCTCGATTGGCCAGAAGTTTTCCCAGGGTCACACCGCCGATCACACCGAGGGAATTAATGCAGGAGTTTATAATCAGCTTGGAGTATAGCTCTCCCATGATGTTTTCGGAAATGCGCGTGGGACACACAGCACTGAGCATTTCCTGGACGGACGGGAGTCTTTTATCTATCTCGTGATCCATATTGCCAATGACAAATTCTCCTTCGGAAGTCACCTCCAGTTCGCCCGGACCTTTATTGGTTGCTCCCCATCCAACAACACAGCCCAGGACGCGCTCTCTTCCGAGGATATGCATCAGGGCTTCCTCGCAAATTCCGTTCTGAAGTGAAATTACAGTTGAATCCGGCTTGAGAACAGGCAGCAAATCACGAGCCGCTTCCAGACAATCGATAGCTTTTGTTGCCAGAAAGACAAAATCTTTCTCTCCTGACAGGTCGGAAATATCTTTCACGGCTTTTATCTCGACGGAATGTTCTCCCCTGAGCCCGATGATGTGGAGTCCTCGCTCCGCTATCTTGTTTACAGTTTCCTGGCGCCTGCAAACAAGCTCAACATCCCATCCGGCCTCTTTCATAAAGGCTGCTGTAACTCCTCCAATAGCCCCTGCTCCAATCATCACAATGCCTGATTGCCTGCTTCCCATGATTTCCCCTAATCGGACAGGGACGGCTGTCCCGTAAATGGTTGCAATGCCCTGGAATTATTTAAATTTCTCCACCGTCTTGTAGTAGACTTCCTTGGTTTTTTCCCATAGGCCATTGATCTCTTTACTGAAATCCGTTCCGCTTTTGGACATCTTCTTTTCCAGTTCCCCGATCTTCCGATCCAATTTAACAAGCTCTTCCTTTGTCTTTTCGTCTGCCTGTTTGGCCGCCATTTTCAAGAACGTTTTCGCTTCCGCAAGGAACCTGCGCGCCGTTTCGTATTCCCCCTTGGCGTATTCCTTTGTAGCCTGCCAGAGGCTTTCCTGGGCCAGGACCATGGGACCGTAGGAAGAGATGGAAATCACCTGGATCCCGTCTTCCGCCTCTTTCAAAGCCTGGTCCGCGTCCTTTTCCTTGCCTTCAGCCAGCAGATGCAGGGCTTCAGCCACCTTTCGATCCGTGTAGGAAAGGGGCATATCAATTTCCACGTAAACCAGAGACTCCTCCGCCAAGCCCAGTTCCTTGGCGCCCTTCTCCTTGTTCCCCTCTTTCAAGGCCTTTTCCGCTTCTTTCAGATGAGACCTGGTCTCATCCACGGTGATAAAGCTCTGAATGTCGTCCAGGGAGGTGTAAATGGGAACCAGGTCGGGAATGACCTCTTCCGAAGTTTCATACGACAGGTGCTTTTTGGCGATCCAGATACGGTCCTTGATTTGGGTGGTGGGGAGAGCAGCGCGGATCTCTTCCATCAGCTTCTGAGAATCGGCCAGCTCCCGCTTGGCGTCGGTCCCGTTCTTGTCGTGAATAAACCCGCGCGCCTTGGCAATATGTTTTAATACGGTAACCGCAAGGTTGGCAATCTTTTCCTGCTGGGAAAACGCGAGAGGTTTTCCGGCCGACACCGTGACGTCTTCGTTGCCCGTTTCATCGGCTATAGCCTGGGCAAAACCGATCCCCAAAAGCCATGTTAACGTCAAAAGGATAGCAAAAGATCTTTTCTTCATGACGACACCTCCAATTCCATTTACGTTTTTAGCCTGTTATGCCTCTTGCAAAAGATCCGGGAGGCAAGTTTGCTCAGTTCAGTCAACAGCTGAAATGGTTCTACAGATTCGCTCGATCTCCTTCTCTTTTAGATAGGGATGCATGGGCAGGCTGAAAATTCGTTCGGACATCTCTTCAGCTACGGAAAAATCCCCTTTTGCATATCCGAGATGGGCATAGGCCGTTTGAAGGTGCAATGGAATGGGGTAGTAAACAGCCGTTGGAATGCCTTCCTTTTGTAATGCTCCCTGAATTTTTTTCCGCAGCGTCGCATCGTCCGCCAGTACGGAATATTGCGCCCAAACACTCTCGTATCTCTCGGGGACGAAAGGAACCTGAAGACCTGCCCCGAAATCGATAAGCATCTGATTGTAGAGCGATGCCACCCGGTTCCGCGCCTTAATTTCTTCCGGGAAAATCTTCAGCTTCGGCAGCAAAACGGCCGCCTGCAAGGTATCTAATCGCGCATTAAGCCCCACCCTGACATTGTCGTACTTATCGGAACCCTGCCCATGTACCCGAACCGATTTCAGACGTTCGGCCATCTCGTCACTCTCCGTAAATACAGCACCGCCATCCCCGTAGCATCCAAGGGGTTTGGCCGGGAAAAAGGATGTACAGGCCAGTTCAGCAAGAGAACAGGCCCTCTTTCCTTTATAAGTGGCCCCGAAAGACTGGGCGGCATCTTCAATCACGAAAAGGTCATATTTCCTTGCAATGGCATTGATGGCATCGTAATCGGAGGGGAGACCGAAAAGATCCACGGCGATAATTCCTCTGGGACGCAACCTCCTCGATTCGGCCAGGGATGCAAAGTTTCTTGGAAGCGGGTATCCTCCATCATTTTCGAGGATAGCCTTGACGGCCTGTTCCAGCTCTTCAGGAACCAGGTTGAAAAACACTGGATCAATGTCCACAAAGATCGGCGTGGCGCCCACGAGACTGATCACCTCGGCCGTGGCGACAAAGGTAAAAGGCGTCGTAATAATGGCATCGCCCGGTCCTACCCCTTTCGCCATAAGAGCCATCAACAGCGCATCCGTCCCGGATGAGCACCCGATGGCGTGCTTGACGGACACGAATTCGGAGAGCGCATTTTCCAGCTCTTCCACCTCGGGACCCATGATATACTTTCCATGCTGAAGGACCCGGGAAATACGACGTTCGAGCTCCGGCAGGATTTCCGCCTGCTGCCGGGCCAGATCAATAAACGGAATGGGAATATTTTCATGAGGCGTTTCAATTTTCATTGGTTTCATCTTTCATTGCGCAAGCACAGGCGCGGTTGGGAAAGGCTATATCCCCCTGATTGCACGGGGCAAGGCTTCACTCATTCTTATTTTCCAATCCGGATGAAAAAGGCCCCAGCCGGAAAGGCATCAAATTCAATGGTTGTGATTTTATCCGCGCCGGCTATTGAAATCAAGGACAATTTGTGAAACACAGGCATTCCAAGGGGGCAATTTCACATGATGAGAATGGTTGTTATTTGTTAAAGGGGGCTTGTTTTCTTGGGTGCATAGGGTTATAATTTTGCATCTGGAAAGGGATGAACCATTTTCAATCAGCTCCAGGATTCCACGTCCGGGACACGAATACGAAACGAAATTCACGAATTTGGGAACAACCGATTCACAGCGTGGTCATTCAAACAGATTATGCAATTATAGGAAATGGAGATAAAGCTTTGACTGAAAGACCGAATGAAGACCTTGTCCTCGACGATCAGGCTCAGGAACTGTACGAGCAGTTAGGAGGAATCGACAGGCGGGAAAGAGGACGAGACCCTTCGGGTGCGGGAGAAGCGTTTTCGGATCCTTTGGCTGAAGAACAAGAACTCATGGATTCGTGGCGAATGGCGCTGGTGGATGTGGTTTACGCGCTGTCCCAGTATTTATCCAGGATCAAGTTTCACGGCGCCCAGTCCATAGAGGAAGGTGAGATCGAGCCGGTAATCTCTGCTCTTTCAAGCCTCCATGCCATGTCCAAAAGGCCCGAGAGCGTCCTGATTCGCTATCGGGGCATGCGCTTGCCGGATGAAGGCATCGGCTTTGAACGGGCTGACTATCTGGCCACCTGCGGGGAATATGCCATCGATCTGCCCATCATAAAGGCTCTGGCCAGACGAAAGGGAATCATCCTGTCACATCTGCCGGGAAAGCTGAAAGCCGCCTTTGAACGCTTTCCTTCGCTGGAAATCAATTCTTTTTGCTTCATTCCGGGAAACTGGGGCACCCGGGAGAAGGATCTCACGCGGCGCTCCCTAAAGGTAGCGGCCCGGTATTTTGGCGCCTACAAGGTCCAGACTAATCTCGTTGAGAATGAATCGTCTGAAAATGTTTCCCCATTCGTCATCTATAATAATGAGGGCCGGCCGGACCTGAATTTAACCCTTCTGGCAGGCGTGAACGGTTTGAAATCCGAAACCATGCAGTCGCTGTTGGGACAACTTCGTAAGTTGATGAAACAACCCGATTCAAAGGCGAAGCTGGATCAGTTCATAAGCGACTATGATGCACTGTTTGCATTTAAAAAGATCAGGGACCAATTACACAAGCCTCCTATGGAAATTAACAACCTGAGCCGCTTGATTGTGGATTCAGGCAACGGGGCCTTTACCCACGAAAAAAGTCAACTGATTCGTATGATTGCCGACCGGTTCGGCCATTCCCATGATAGGCTTGTGCAAGCCGTTGACAGTGTTTATGGAAATGACTTTTCCAGGGTCAATCCTGAAAACCTGAGACTGCGCCTCAACCGGGCATCCGATCTTCTGGATTCCATAAACCATAAACAGCCAAACCCGCTTCTGGAAAAAGAGGTGATGACAAATCTGGGTACCAGGCTGTCACAGGTCCGCGATGATGTGTTTGAAAACCTCGAAACCCTCGAAATACGGCCCGTCACAACCGATGACGAATCCGGTTCCATTCGCCATAAATTGAGCCGGAAAATTGAGGATCTGTTCCTTTTTTTCAAACGGCGTGCGCATACCAAGAAAAAAATCAAGAATATCATGACCAAAGCCATCGATTTTGACGCCCATGATTACGAAGCGGTTGCCAGGGATTTTGGCATTCTCGTTGAAGAAGCCAGACAGCTTCTCGAATTGCTGAAAGGGTGTTTTGATGACTCCGGCTCATTTCTCAGAAGTTCGTTTGAGAAAAGCATTCCCGAAATGGCGAAATACGGTGAGAAAATTTTCGGATTTTTTTGGCACTATCTCAAGGAGACCTTGAGTCGAAAAGACCGTGTGGCCTTCTTAAACTCCCTTCAATCCTTGATTTTTCACATGAACCAATCACCCGCGGCTCTCAGGTTTTTGTTGAACGATTTCTGTTCTGTGCCGGATGTTGTCCGCTTTTCGGATCGAAATGCCTTCATTATAGCCAATGTTCTGCTTAGGAAATACAATGTAGAGCTTTATAACGATATCGAAATTACGCCTGAAGAAGTCCTCCTGGTCAGGGAAGGGCTGAACCCTGAAGCCATCAAGGCGGCGGGAGACGTCATCGATTCTCAAAAAGATGCCTTCTTTGAAAAGATCAGAAGCATTCACCGGGAGATGCTGAACGCTCTTCAGAAAGGCTCGGGAGAAAAAGCCATGCCGCTGCGGTTCCTGCTGTCATTGGAGCGGGAATGTTTCATATTTCTGGCCTTGATCGGCCGGCCACCCGGTCATACGGTCCTCAGAAGCGCCGTGAACACCTACGGAAATCCCGGATCGGAGATCTACCGGAAAGAAAAGCAAAAGGGATTTGAAGACTCTTGCCTGAAACATCTTCGCGTCGCCGTGAGAGGATTGTCCAGATATGAGGACGTAACGGATCTGACGCTTCTCACACAGATCAAAGCCATGGAGCCGGATTTCATGTCCATCAGGAAAGACGGGGGTTTCAGGGATTCCGTTCAGAAGACCATGCAGTGGGTGGACGCAGCCATCAAGATCATTTCAGGCCCTGCCGCGGGAGCGCATCCTGCCTGATACAT
>JBBSAR010000131.1:0-9290 GCA_038252125.1 Desulfatiglandales bacterium | reverse complement strand
TCAAGTGACAAGCCCATTTGAGTAACAACAGTTTTGATAAGAAGTTCATGCTCTAAGGTGAATTTTCCTTTTGCATAAATTATCTGCATAGTCCCCAGTTGCTTTGTTAAACCTCGTATGGGAATATCCGTTACATCCACGGACAGGTGAGCAACTATCTGCAACACCCGACAGGGCAGGTCGGCGGATACAATGCCTTTGAGATGGCCAGGGAGGGGCTCAGGCTCCATCTGATCACCACCATGCGAAAAATGAGGCCGGATTCGGACATCGTCAGAAAAGAGGTGCGGATCGGCCAGGACGGGCAAGCCATTCACGTGTGGGTGACCATCAGCCCCGTTCTGAAAAAGGAGACGCCCGGACTTTTCGCGGTGGTGTTCGAGGAACTCCCGGAAGAGCCCCGGGAGGTGCGGGAACAAAAGGGAGGGAGGGCATCGAAATCGGATTCCGCGTCGCGGATTCAAGAGCTTGAGCAGGAACTCCAGGCGACCAAGGAGGGACTCGTCACGACCTTTGAAGAGCTTGAGAGCTCGAATGAAGAACTGCGATCCGCGAACGAGGAGTACCAGTCCACCAACGAGGAACTCCAGAGCGCGAATGAGGAACTGTACTCTTCCAAGGAGGAGCTTCAATCCCTGAACGAAGAGTTGGAGACGGTGAATGCCGAACTTCACGAAAAGATGAAGCAGGTGGAAGGGGCGTACGATGAAATGAGCAGGATGCTGGACAGTCTGTCCATGCCCATTATCTTTCTGGATTCCGATCTGTGTATCCGTCGGTTCAGCTCCAACGCGGGGATGATTGCGGATCTGATTGAAGCTGACGTGGGACGTCCCCTGAAACAGCTCTCCAGTAAGTTGGAGGGGGTGGATCTTCAAGAGGAGGTCGGCCAGGTGCGGGACAGCATGCGGCCAACTGCGAAGATGGTCAGGACCAATGAAGGGAACTGGTATCGGATGCGGATTGTGCCCTTTCAGGAGGAGGGCGGACGTCCGGGGTTTGTGCTCATTTTTCTGAACATAAAGGACCTGGAGGAAGTATCGAAACAGCTCGAAACGGCCGACGCGGCCCGTCGCTACATGGAAGGCATTGTCCAGACGGTCCGGGAGCCGCTGGTGGTCCTGGACAAAAATCTCAAGGTGCTGTCGGCCAATGAAGCCTTCTACCGAACATTTCTTGCAAACGCGCCGGAGGTAAAAGGGAAATCCATTTTCGAACTGGGGAACGAACAGTGGAACATCCCGGAACTGAGAGAACTTCTGGAGAAGATCCTTCCCGAGAAACAGAGCTTTGAGGGGTTTGAAATGACGCATACATTCCCGGATATCGGGAAGAAGAAGATGCGGCTGAACGGCCGGAGAATTCAAGAAAACGGGATATCCCGGGAGAGGATCCTGCTGGCCATGGAAGATGTGACGGGGGAGAGCGGCGATTAGGCAGCTTTTAGCAATTAGCCATTAGCTAACAGCTAACAGCTAACAGCTACCCGCCAACAAGGAACCACACAATGAACGATGCACGAAATGGCCTGCGAAAACTGGCCGAGGAAAAACTGGCTGAGGGCAAGAAATCTTCGGAAGATATGTTCGGCAAGGATCCGGCGGAGCTTGTCCAGGAGTTGCGCATCCATCAGGTGGAACTGGAAATGCAGAACGAAGAACTCCGCAAGAGCCAGGAAGAAACCGAAAAAGCGCGCAAAACCTACGTGGATCTCTGGGAATTTTCTCCCGTAGGGTATGTGATCATAGATAGTGTCGGTCGGATCACGGCCGCCAATCGCAGTGCTCAAGGTCTTTTCGGCAGGTCCGAGAACGCCGTTCTGAACGAACGTTTTACAGCGTTTCTATCGGACGGCGACCAGGTGGGCGTTCATCTTTTGCTCGAAACGATGACCATAGGGAAGATTTCCGCGCCGCGCGAGGCCGGCCTTGTCAGGCCGGATGGCTCATTTTGCACCTGCCGACTGTTTTGCGGCGCCTTTGAAGGCGATTCAGGAGAGCGGAAGATACAGGTTGCGCTCACGGATATCAGCGAGCAGAAACAGGCGGAGAGTAAAATCAAGGAGAGTGAGGAACGATTTCGAATGATGGCGGATAGTTCCCCCACCATCATCTGGATGACGGACGATCAAGGCCGGACCCGATTTGTCAACAAAACATACCTCGAATTCGTCGGCGCTGATCTGGAACAGGTGAAGGATTTCGGTAGGGAAGCTTTTATCCATCCGGAAGATTTCGAAGACTATGGGAATTCATTCTTTAAAAGCCTCAAAGAACGCAGGTCGTTCTGTGCCGAGGTACGTGTTCGCCGGGCTGACGGTGAGTGGCGTTGGCTTGAGTCTCATGCTAACCCTCGGTTCAGCCCAAGCGGGAAGTTTTTCGGCATGATCGGGGGCAGTCCCGATATTACGGACCACAAGCAGGCCATCAGCGACCTTCAGAAAGCCCATGCGGCCCTGCAAGCCATCAGGGAGAACCTGGAGCGCCGAGTCCGAGCGAGAACCTCTGCACTGGAAAAGAAAAGCATAGAGCAGCAGAGGATAAACCGTCTGTTGCGTGAGGAAGTTGAAAGACGCAAGCAATATGAGTCGGAGCTGAAGGAAAAAGGGGAACAATTGCTCGAGGAGATCGGGCGGCGCGCGTTTCTTTCCAGAAAACTGGTGACCTTGCTGGAAAGGGAGCGCAAGGAGATCAGCAGCACGCTCCATGACGAGATCGGGCAAATCCTGACAACCGTCCAGATGGATCTTGACGCTATAAAGAAGGTGAGGCGAGAGGATCAAGAGATTGTGGGATCCGAGATAGAGCATGCACAACGCACGATTTGTCGAGCGATGACTCTGATCAGAGATCTTAGTCGGCAACTCAGGCCGGATATCCTTACGCACCTGGGCCTGATTCCGGCGATCGAGAACCTGATGGAGATGGTGGAAGAACGATCGGATATCATCCCTCACCTTTTTACCAAAGGCGTTTCAAAAAACATGGGGAAGACAAAGGGCCTGACCGTTTATCGGATCATCCAGGAGAGCCTGACCAATGTTCTCAGATATTCCGGAGCAAAGAATGTTTTTGTCAGTGTGATCCAGAACGGCGGGGTCTTGCGGGTGAGCGTGGAAGATGACGGCGTTGGCTTCAGAATGAGCGAATCTTCCACACGCGATAAGAACCTTGCCACCCTTGGAATAGTCATTATGCAGGAAAGGGCCGTGCAGGCGGGCGGAGAATTGCGCGTGGAATCCCAGCCCGGAAAAGGAACCCACGTGATGGCGGACATTCCGGTAGAGGATGCGTGAGGGTTAGCCATTAGCCATGTGCTCGTTCCCACGCTCCGCGTGGGAACGAGCGGAAACGCTAACTGCTAATGACTAATCGCAAAGGTCAAAATTTTTCTGAAAGGAATGCAAACATGACCGAGCAGAAGGATGCTGTTGGGCCGAAAGAGGGCAAAACCACAATCCTCATCGTCGACGATCATTACGTGGTGGTGCAGGGAATTGAGAGGGCCTTTGAAGGCGAGCCGGATTTTGTGGTTGTGGGCACGGCCGGGGATGGCAGCGAGGCCCTTGCCATGGCCAAATCTCTTTTGCCCGATATTGTCATTATGGATATCTCCATGCCCAGGCTGAATGGAATCGAAGCCGCGCACTTTATCAATACGGCCGGGCTTGAAACCCGTATCGTTATTTATTCCATGTATTCGGATAAGGAGTATGTCGTTTCCCTTTTCAAAGCCGGCATCAGCGCCTATGTGCTTAAGAGCGAACCCGTGGCGGACCTCCTGTTGGGCGTTCGGGTCGTTTCTAAGGGGGGCGCCTATTTCAGCAAGTCCATACACGAAATTGTCCGAAAACAGATAGAGGAGTTGTCGTCCGGAGTCACGGAAGAGGGAAAGGGAGGAGAGGACGGGTTTTCGAAACTAAGCACGCGTGAAAAGGAGATTTTCCTCCTGTTGGCCGACGGCCGGACACCGAGGCAAATTGCCGGTCAGCTTCATATCAGCCCCAAGACCGTGGAATCCCACAAATACAACATCATGGAAAAGTTGAATGTGGACTCCGTGGCCCAGCTCACCAAAATCGCCTTCAAGAAGGCGCTTATTCAGGTGTAGGGGAGAGCAGGGGACGGAGGGCGGAGGACAGAAGGCAGAGGACAGAAGGCGGAGGGCGCGGAGCGTGGGAACGAGATGAACCGCTAAAAGCTATCTGCTTCTTTTCCCTCTTCTTTCCCGTCTAAGATATCCCTGGTCATTTTCAGCCCTCTTGTGAAACCTTTAGGAAATAACCTACAAAAAATCAGAATTCTCCCGATTGACCCCTTTTTCTATCCGGATCATACTATCTATCACCCAAATTCACAATAAACCGGAAATTGACGCATATGAGGATAGATCATGCCAAAGGTTCTTCTTTTCGATAACCACTCCTACATGCAAGATATCTTGAAGGAAGACCTTGCCTTCAGAGAGATCGAAGTCGTACGCATCAAGGAGATCGATGATTATCGCACATGGATTTTGGAATTGAACCCGGATATCCTGGTCCTCGATATGAGCCTTTCAAACCAGAATGCGGGGGCAATCGTCAGTGATATCAAGGGAAGCCATCCCGGTCTGTACGTCATTCTCACAAGTGTTTTTGATGTGCTCGCGGAAGAACCCGGTGTAAAGAGGGCGGATGCGTTTGTCTTGAAAACTATCGATGCGATCCTGCTCAAAGAGAAGATTTTCGAGTTCCTTCCCGATGCCGGGCATCTTCCGGTCTGATTGACCGACAACGAAGAGAAGATGCTCATGGCCTGTTTTGAATTTTTGTTGGTGATAGTATCGGTAAGTGAACCGGTTTTTTGAGAAAGGGAGCTTCATCATGGATATCTCCAATCCGAATTGGATCGAAAATGCGTCCCGGGAAAGTGACGAGCCGTTCATGTCGTTCTCGGAAAACTGTTTTGGCGCGGCATACCGGAGAAATCTCCTCACCGACCGGTATGAGTACGTAGGTCCCGAAATTGAGGAGCTTATCGGCTACACCTCCGAAGAGATGAGCGCCATGTCCCTGGATGACCTGCATGAGCACGTTCACCCCGACGACCGTCAGCGGACGGCGGAAAGGATCGAACAGGTGTTGCGGGATGGAAGGGGAATGCTGGAATACCGTTTCAGGTCCAAAGACGGCGAATACCGATGGCTGGCAGACTCCATCTCGATGTTTGCCGATGAAGAGGGACCTCCATTATATTATGTCGGCATTGTTCGGGATGTTACGGGCCGCAAGCGGATTGAGGATACGCTGCAACAGCAATCCGAAAGACTCGAGGCAGCCATTGCTGAGGCGCGAAACGAAAAAAGTCGTCTGGTAGCGGTGATGGAGGCCTTGGAGAAGAGCCGTTTTCGTTTCGAGCTGCTGTCAAAAACGGCGAGCCTGCTGCTGGTATCGCCGGATCCGGAGGGCTCTGTCAACGAGATCTGTCTGGAAGTAATGGCCCACCTGGGCTGTCAGGTATTCTTCAACTTCCTGGCGGATGAAAAGACCGGAAGGTTGCGCCTTAATGCCTGCAGCGGCATCGCGGAAGAGGAGGCCCGAAAGATCGAATGGCTGGATTACGGGGTGGCCGTCTGCGGCTGCGTTGCGCGGGACAAGACGCCTATTGTCGCCAACGATATCTTGAATTCCTCTGATATCCGGACGGAACTGGTTAAGTCCTATGGGGTCCGGGCCTATGCCTGCCACCCGATCCTGAACCAGGGCAGGCTCATCGGCACCATCTCTTTCGGCGCAAAAAACCGGAGCTTCTTTTCCTCGGATGATATCACTCTCATGAGGACCATAACGGACCAGGTGGCCGTGGCCGTGGAACAAGCCAGGCTTATCAAGGAATTGCGAAATTCGCGGGACCATTTGGAGGACCGCGTTCGGGAACGGACGGCCGAACTGGAAGCCAAAAACCAGGAGCTGCAGGAATTTTCGTATGTTGCGTCCCATGACCTGCAAGAACCGCTTCGGAAGATTGTAACTTTTGGAGATATCCTGGCCAACTCCGCCGGTGACTCTTTGGACGATGAAAGCCGGGATTGCATCAACCGTATGCAGAAATCGGCAGGAATGATGCGGGTGTTGTTGGATTCTCTCCTGCGTTATTCCCGTGTGACCACAAAGCCTGCCCCTTTCGAGAAAACAGATCTGAAGGAGTCGGTTAAAGCGGCGCTGTCCAATCTGGAGGTGACCATAAAAGAGAAAGACGCGCTTGTGGAAGTGTGCGAGCTGCCTGTTATCGAAGTGGACCCGGTTCAAATGATCCAGCTCTTTCAGAATATTGCGGCCAATGCGTTGAAATTTTGTTCCGAAGAGTATTCTCCCCGTGTGAAGATTTACTCCCTCCCGCCGGAACCGGACAACGGCGATGAAGATAAGATGCATCGGATCTGCGTAGAGGATAACGGAATAGGCTTTGACGAAAGGTACCTTGACAAGATTTTTTTCCCTTTCCAGCGGTTGCATGGAAAAATCAAATATCAGGGTGTAGGGATGGGCCTGGCTATTTGCAAAAAAATCATGGATCGACATGGTGGAAAGATTACGGCAAAAAGCGCTGTCGACAAAGGGACCACTTTTATCATAACTCTTCCGGAAAGGCGGCAGGATTGAAGATGAGTTCCCGGGATAAAACAAATGACACGTGCTCCACCGTTCTCATGGCGGAGGATGATCCGGATGACAGATTCCTGATGTCGCGGGCCTTTCGGGAGCTTGGTCTGGATAAGAAACTCCGTTTTGTGAGCGACGGAGAAGAATTGATGCATTACCTTCATTGCAACGGAAGCCCTTCCGACTCAGCGGGCTCTTGGCCTGTTTTGCTCTTCCTGGATCTGAATATGCCCAGGAAGGATGGCCGTGAGGCCCTCATGGAAATCAGGGCGAATCCGAACTTTCGGGAATTGCCCGTGGTGGTGTGGACGACTTCGAACCACGAGGAAGATAAAAATTTCTGCCACAAAAACGGCGCCAATTCATTTATCACAAAACCACACCGCTATACGGAGCTGCTGGAGACAATCCGAAAGGTCCTGAGCGAGTGGGCGCCTCTGGCCGGTTAGGCTATCCTGAACTCTTCCAGCAAAGAAATCATCTCTTCCATCATTGGCGGCTTCAAGTCGGTCAAAGGTCCTTTTGTGACTTCCTCTCTGAATCGGCTTGCGTAGATGTTTCGGGGCGCCGCTTCATAGAGGATGCCTATGGGGGTCTTTTCGCCTGCATCCATGGCCGCATGGAGGGCGACCTCTTGTTTAGAAGGATCGTGGTTTTCACCTAAGCGATAGATCCGTTCCTTGTACCAGGCCAGGGGATGGGTTCCCCAGGTGATGCACGGCTGGATCACATCTACATAGGACAGGCCGCGATGCCTCACGGCCTTGACCAGGATGTCTTTGAGGTGATCCACCTCGCCCGCGAACCCTCTTGCCACAAAGCCGCATCCGTGCAGGATGGCGATGGCCGGCATGTTCAACGGCATCATCTCGACTCCGTGGGTCTGCAAGGCCCTTTTTTCTCCACGAGGGGTCGTGGGGGAGGCCTGGCCCTTTGTCAGGGCGTAGATCTCATTGTTGTGGACCACAATGGTGATATCGGGATTTCCGCGAAGGGCATGGAGGAAGTGGTTTCCTCCTTCTCCGTAACAATCGCCGTCCCCGGTGACAACTACGGTGGTGAGCTCCGGGTTGGTTGCATGAACACCCAGGGCCACCGGTATGGCCCTTCCGTGGAGTCCGTTGAAGAAGTTGCACCGGAGATAATGGGGCAGCTTTGCGGCCTGACCGATCCCTGATACCAGGCAAACCTGGTGGGGCGCTTTCCCCAGCTCGGCCAGGGCCTTTTTGAAGGCCTCCAGGATGCCGAAGTTGGGACAGCCCGGGCACCATTGTATTTCCGCGGCACTCTTATAGATCTCAAGATCGGTCACGGTATTGTCTCCTTATGGAATCACCGGTTAAGGGAAGTCCGTCGTATCGGGAAAGCGTCCCCTCGAAATGCAAGCCGTACTCGGATCGCAGCAATCGGGCCAGTTGACCCAATACGTTGCTTTCCACCGTCCAGTATGTTTTTCCGGGAGGGAACTCGTATTCGGGCAACGGCCATAATTCCGTAAAGTGGATCATGCCCACGTTCTGCCCTTCCTTCTCTATAATCTCCATGGCCTCCAGAATCGCCCCCCTGGAGGACCCCCATCCGACAAAAACGACTTCGGACCCCTCCAGATTTACTTCCTCGGGCTGGGATATCTCCTGTTTCAATTGCACCAACTTGGTCATGCGCTTTTTCATCATGGCCGCGGCGATCCCGCCAAGATCCTCCGTGATGTGCCCGGCCTCATCATGCTCGTCGCTGTCTACGCATACCGTATGTTCGCTCTGGCCCGGATAAAGCCGGGGGGATACCCCGCTGTCCGTCAGTGCGTAACGCCGATAGGTCTCTATTCGGGAAGGATCGGCTATGAAAAAGTCCGGAGTGAGGTTTTCCAAGTCCAGATCTTTCAGGGAAAAATGGGCATCCGCCAGAAATTGATCCGTGAGAATGATTACGGGTATCTGGTATTTATCGGCCAGGTTAAAGGCCCGGACCACCTTATGGAAGGCGTCCCGGGGATCGGATGGAGCGACGACCAGTTTGGGGAATTCCCCGTGTCCAGCGTTTATGGCAAACAAAAGATCTCCCTGCGCGGTCCGCGTGGGGAGACCCGTTGCGGGTCCCGGGCGCTGCGCCAGTACGATTACAATGGGTGTTTCGGTCATTCCCGCCAGGCTTATCCCTTCCACCATCAGGGAAAAGCCGCCGCCCGATGTGGCCGTCATGGCCCTCGCCCCCGCATAACTTGCCCCGAGAGCCATATTGATGGCTGCGATCTCGTCTTCCGCCTGTTCCGTAAATATCTTGAGACGCTCCTCTTTGCCGGACAGGAAGGTGATAATCCCGGTGGATGGGGTCATGGGGTAAGCGGACATGAACCGGCAGCCCGCAAAGGCCGCCGCAAGGGGGATCGCCTCATTCCCACTGATCCGATAGAATCGGCCATCCCGCTTCGGGAGTTCCCAGGGGCAGAGCTCTTTGCACTCCTTTTCCGCGATATCAAATCCCTTCTGGGCGGCGGTATGGTTCTTTTGGATAACCTCTTCTCCCTTTTTGGAAAAGACTCCGGCGAGGACCTTCTTCAGGGCCTCGATATCGATGCCGAGCACGGAGACCAGCGCGCCCGCCGCTACGGTATTGGCATAGATCGCACTGCCTAACTCCTTTTTGG
>JBBSAR010000130.1:0-9338 GCA_038252125.1 Desulfatiglandales bacterium | reverse complement strand
TTCTCAAACGAAGGAGAGTTTCTTAACCGGGGACAAGATCTCGTTTTTCTTCATCCCCGGTGGCGTTACGTGTCTTATTCCGGAAGAAAGATGCTGGATCCGGTCGTCATTCTCGATTCCACCTCTCGATGGGCCCTGGCCGCCTCGGACAGTGGATAGGTCTGCCGGACCTCGATTTTCACCGCGCCTTTTTCCACCACATCAAACAGGTCCCGTGCGTGGGCCGGCAGGTCCTCTCGCCTCTCGGTGTAGACCATCAGGCTCGGTACGGTGAGGAACAGGGCTCCCTTGGCGCTGAGCAGACTTGGGGCAAACGGGGCCGCGGCTCCCGAAGCGTGGCCGAAGGCGACCATCATTCCCATGGGCCGAATACCAATACCCGTGAATGAATAACCCTAAACTCCATAGACATCGTTTCGATGTCGCGGAATCACCCCTTCCACCCTATAGATCACTTCTTCGGCGATATTGGTGGCATGGTCGGCGATCCGTTCCAGGTGACGGGCGATGAGAAGAAGGTTAATCAGATACCCTACACGATCAGGCTGTTTCTTGATCACTTCCTTGATCTTGTCGTAGATGTCCTGGTTGATCTTGTCCACTTCATCATCCCGCAGGCAGACCGCATAGGCAAGGTCCGCGTCCAGGTTCACCAGGGCGTCCAGACTGTCTTTGAGCATGGCCTCGCTTTTTTCCGCCATGGTGGAGTACTCAAAGGGCACGGTGACCGGAGGCCTTTTGGAGATATTGGAGACACGTTCAGCAATGTTCACAGCCTCGTCTCCCACCCGTTCCAGGTCGTTGTTGATCTTGATTACCGCGTTGATGAAGCGAAGATCCACGGCAACCGGCTGGTGAAGGGCGAGAATTTTCAGGCATTCTTCTTCCACCTCCACCTCTGCTTGATTGACTTCCCGGTCCAATTCAACAATCTTCGCGGCCAGCTCTCCATCTCTCGCTTCAAATGCCTTGATGGCCATGCGGACCCGTTCCTCTACCATGGCGCCAAGGGAAAGGACGTTCTTTTTCAGGTTATCCAGTTCTCTCTGCAAGTGCCTTCTCACTTCTCTTTCCTCCCACCCCTTTCCCATTATCCGAATCGTCCGGTAATATAATCCGAAGTCTCCTTCAGCCTGGGGCGTGTAAAAATGTTTTCAGTCTTGCCTGTCTCGATGAGTTTCCCCAGGTAAAAGAAGGCCGTAATATCGGAAACCCTGGCGGCCTGCTGCATATTGTGGGTGACGATGATAATCGTATAGGTGGTTTTCAGTTCATGAATCAGATCTTCAATCTTCTGGGTGGCAATGGGATCCAGGGCCGAGGCGGGCTCGTCCATGAGTAGGACTTCCGGTTCCACGGCCAGGGCCCGGGCAATGCAGAGCCTTTGTTGCTGCCCGCCGGAAAGCCCCAAGGCGGAATTGTGGAGCCTCTCCTTCACTTCATCCCATAGGGCGGCCTGCTTGAGGCTGGTCTCGACCCTGTCTCTTAGAAAGGCCTTATCTTTGACGCCATTGACACGCAATCCATAGGCGACATTTTCAAAGATGCTTTTTGGAAAAGGGTTCGGCTTCTGAAACACCATACCCACATGCCGACGCAGAGCCACCACGTCCACGCCCGGATCGTAGATATCTTCCCCATCCAGAAAGACCCCGCCATCGGCGCGGCTGTGCGGGATGAGATCGTTCATCCTGTTCAGGCATCGGAGCAGGGTGCTCTTTCCGCAACCGGATGGTCCTATAAGGGCGGTTACTTGTTGCACTTGGAAAGAAAGAGAAATGCCGTGCAATGCCTGGGACTGGCCGTAATAAAAATTCAGGTCCTTTGTGGACATTTTAGGGGATTCCTGCATGCTGTCATCCTAATTCTGATTATCGATTCTTTCGGAGGCGCGACCGATAGATAATAGCTACCAGGTTCAGCCCCAGAACCAGCGCAATCAGGACCAGGGCGGTCCCGTACTGCAGCGGGCGTGTGGCTTCGATATCCGTGCCTGCCGTGGCCAGCACATAGATATGGTAGGGAAGCGCCATGACTTCGTCAAATATGGAGGTGGGCAGTGAAGGGGTATAAAACACCGCCGCCGTAAACATGATGGGGGCCGTCTCTCCGGCGGCCCTGCTGATCCCTAAAATAGCGCCCGTAAGGATGCCGGGCAGGGCAGCCGGCAGGACCACCCTGTAAATGGTTTGCCATTTGGTCGCCCCCAGTCCCAGGGAGGCCTCCCGGTAGGTATTGGGAACGCCTCGCAGTGCCTCCTCCGTGGCGCCGATAATGACCGGAAGGGTCATTGCCGCCAGGGTGAGAGAACCGGCCAGGATACTCACGCCCATCTTCAGATAGACCACAAAAAAAGCCAGACCAAAAAGCCCGAAAACCACGGAAGGAACGCCTGCCAGATTATTGATCCCCAGACGAATGACGCGAACCACCCGTCCCGGGCGTGCATATTCCTGCAGATAGATGGCCGATGCGACGCCGATGGGAAGGGCGATGAAGATGGCGCCCAGGCTCAGACAAAGGGTCCCCACGATGCAGGGAAGGATGCCCCCTTTGGTCATGGAGTCCATGGGCGGTTGGGTGAGAAAGGTCCAGTTGATGGCCCGCCACCCCCTGGACACGAGAAAGTAAACCACCAGCAACAGGGCCATGGCGTTAATGATCGCCGCAACCCTGAAAAGCCCGAACATAGTCCCCTGAACCAGTTTGCGACGTCCCTGAATTTTGTCTGCTTTTCCTATCATTACAGCGTCGCCGCCCCCACCTGACGATACCGGTTTGAGATACGCTCAGCCGCCACGTTGAAGGCCATGGTAAACAAAAACAACACAATGGCAATGGCAAACAGGGCATAATAGTGCTCGCTT
This sequence comes from Desulfatiglandales bacterium, assembly GCA_038252125.1. GTDB lineage: Bacteria > Desulfobacterota > DSM-4660 > Desulfatiglandales > Desulfatiglandaceae > DUZB01. The sequence goes on along the minus strand of JBBSAR010000130.1, from coordinate 6,471 downwards.
TGAAAAGGCGCTTCCGCCATCTCGGCGGCGATGCTGGCCGGCATGGGCCGAACCGGATCAAAGAGAGACGTGGGAATCATCGCCGCGCCTCCCGCCACCATGAGCACCACCATGGTTTCTCCCATGGCCCTGGACATCCCCAGAATGACGGCCGTGGAGATCCCTGAAATAGATGCCGGGAGAATCACCCGTGCGATGGTCTCCCAGTGGGTGGCCCCAAGGGCCAGGGAGGCCTCCTTCAATTCAACGGGGACCCCGAATATGGCATCCTCCGAGATGCTGCAGATGGTTGGAATCGACATAAAGGCCAGCATGAGGGAGGCATTGAAGAGATTTAAACCCGTTGGAATATCCAGGACTTCCTGAAGAAAAGGGGCCACGATCACCATGCCGAAAAATCCGATAACCACCGATGGGAGGGCCGCCAAGAGTTCCACGATCGGTTTCACCAGTTCCCGCAGCCTTGCGGACGCCCCCTCCGCCAGATAAAGGGCGGTCAACACCCCAAGAGGGATGGAAATCGCGGAAGAAACCGCAGTAACGGCCACGGAGGCAACGATCAGAGGGAAAATGCCGAAGTCGGAAGGATCACTGGTGGGGTACCAGTATTTGCCGAAGATAAAATCCGTTACCGAGATTTTGCTGAAAAGAGGAAGCCCCTCCGTGAACAGAAAGAGGGCGATCAGGAAGAGGGTCGTGATGGAAGCCAGGGCAATGCCCAGGAACAGAAAGCGTATGCTCCGTTCTCTCGCCCGTCGTCCCTTTTCTGTTTGATCGCCCTTTTTCATGTTCCGTATCCTCAGTCAGGAATTAGTATAAAGGAACAAACCCGGCTTCCGCCACATATTTCTGACCTTTTTCCGGATTCAGGACAAAATTGATGAAATTGAGCGCATCTCCTTCAGGCCAACCGGGTGTAAACATGAACAGCGGCCTGCTGATGGGATAGGTTCCGTTCAGGGTCGTATCCTTGGAACCTACGATGCGATTGACCATCAAGGCCTTCACATCGGCGTTGACGTAACCGATACCGATATAGCCGATGGCGTTTTTGTTCTTTGACACAGCCTGAGCTACCGCCCCGTTGGAGGCCTGAAGAAGCGCACCGGGGTAGACCCGTTCCTTTTTCATTACCTTTGCCTCCCACACTTCGTAGGTTCCGGAGGAGGTATCCCGGCTGATCACCACCACCGGGCTGTCCGGACCGCCGAGCTCTTTCCAGTTTTTCACCTTACCCATGTAGATATCCTGCAGCTGGGCCATGGTAATGTTTACAATCGGGTTGCTGGGATGCACTACCGGGACGATGCAATCATAGGCCACGGCAAAAGGAACCGGATAGATCCCTTTTTCAACGGCAAGTTTCACTTCTTTTCCCTTGATAAATCGCGAACTGTCGGCGATGTCCGTCGATCCGTCAATAAGGGCCTTCATCCCGTTGCCCGAACCACCTCCTGATATGGAGATTTTTATATCCGGATTCTGTTTCATGTAGGCTTCCGCCGTCTTTTGGGCGATGGGAAGAACCGTGGTGGAACCCTTGATGACAATCTTCCCGGCCCATGCCATGCCGCTTGCCAGAACCATGGCCGAAATGACTCCAAATAGTATGACACTTTTTCTTAACATGATTTTCCCTCCTCATTTGCTTCGTTTATTTTCTTCAAAATCCACACCATTGCCAAAAAATCTAATCATTTCCGACTACGACTTCCACTAATTACAAGGCCGTCACAGGCCCGCAAGCGTAATTGTGAAAATGATAATCCTGGATTGTTAGGAAAATGTTAGGAGGATGTGAAAATTTGAAGAGGACGTAGATTTTTTCAAATTCCCGGCAGATGAATGGAAAAAAGGCTCCCTTTTCCCGGCACGCTTTCCACCGAGAGATGGCCGCCGTGGGCCTGCACGATGTGCTTGACAATGGCCAGCCCCAGCCCGGTGCCCCCGACCTGCCTGCTCCTTGCCTTGTCTACCCGATAAAACCGCTCAAAAAGTCGCGTCAGGTGTTTCTTCTCTATGCCGCACCCGTGATCTCGGACGGAAATAACGAATTCATTATCCGATTGCGTGGCTTCCACCTGGATCGAAGATCCTTCTTCACTGTATTTGATGGCGTTGTCCAGCAGGTTCACCACGGCCTGTTCCAGTAAAGGGGGATCCGCTTTCAAAGGGATCGACTCCGGGCACAGGATATCCATTCGGATTTTTTTGCCATCGGCTCTCCCCTGACACACCTGGACCGCCGTCTTGAGAATATCGCAAATTCGGCTTTCAATAAGGGTTAGCCCGCCCTTCTCGGCTTCCCGCTCGATCCTGGAAAGTTTCAGCAGGTCTTCCACAATGGCTTCAAGGCGGTCCACATGTTTGGCGATGATCGAGAGAAATCGTTCCGCTTCCCGCGGGTCTTTGGAAGTCCCGTCCCGCAGGGTCTCCACAAATCCCTTGATGGCCGTAATGGGGGTTTTGATCTCATGGGAGACATTGGCCACAAAGTCGCTGCGGATATTCTCTAATCTGCGAAGACGGGTAACATCGTTTAGCACAATCAGGGCGCCTATGCGATTTCCGGACGAATCGAGAAGCATGGTTCCGTGGGCATTGACCACAAAGGCCTCGTCAGGAGACATGAGCACGTCCGTCTCGAGGGGTTCCCGGCTGGACAGGGTGTCTCTCAAAAACCGGTGAAGTACCGTGTTGCGGGCCACTTCCTGAATGCTTCGTCCCTTGGCTTCCGTTTGATCGCAGCCCAGAATATCGGCGGCGGCCTGATTCATGTGAATGACCCGCTCTTCGAGGCTCACGGCCATCACCCCTTCTTCCATACTGGAAAACACCGCCTTCATCTCGTTACGTTGCCGCACCACCATTTCGATGCGATCGCGCAGTTCCTCAGCCGTCTTTCCCAGGCTTTCGGAAAGGGCCTCGATCTCCTTTGAGCCCCGGACCGACGGCCTTGGCTTAAATTCGCCGCTTGCCAGCGATTCGGCCCAGTCTCGGATCTCCTGAATGGGACGCGTAATCTTTCGAGAGACCAGCAGACCCAGGAGCGCGGCAAAAGCGGCAATCACCACGCCCGCAAAGATGATCTTGCCGCGGATCGATTGATAGGCAGCATCAATGGCACTGATGGGAATGGCCGTTCGAACCACCGCCATAATACGGCCGTCTTTGACTACAGGCATTGCCGCATACATGAGGCTCTCATGAAGGGTAAGGCTATGGCGAATGGAAGAGCCGAAACCCGCTTTCATAGCCTGCAAAAATTCAGGTCGGTCCACATGGGAATCCATGGACGCTGGATCCTCATCGGAATCGCCGATGACTTTCCCTGAAGGAAGAATGACGGTAATGCGGGTGGAGGCGTGAGAGCCGATGGATTTTGAGAGCCGGTCAACCTCTTTTTTATCCAGCGGGTCCAGGGCCGGCGTCACTTCCACCTCGAAAAAACGGGCCCTGGCCTTCAAATCCGAGGCTGTCCGGTCCAGGTAGAACTCCCGGAATGCGCCCGATGCGTACCAGGTAACCGCCGTCAAAGTGATGAAGGTGATCAGCAGATAGGAAGGGTAGACCTGCCAGAAAAGCCGTCCTTTTCCATTCATGACTCACTCCTTGAACCGATATCCGACCCCTCGCACGGTTTCGATGAATTTCCCCCCTTCGCCCAGTTTCTTGCGAAGGCCTACGATCTGGACATCCACCGACCGTTCGGTGACGAAATAGTCGCTTCCCCGCACGGAATCGACAATCTGAAAACGGGTAAAGACCCATCCGGGCCTGCGCGCGAGAAAATGCAGGATGCCGAATTCGGTATAGGTCAGGTCTATGGACTCGCCGTTGTAGAGCACTTCCCGGCGGCCGGGATGGATTACCAGACCGTGGCTTTTCAAAACATCGGATTCCTCGGGCAGATCCTTGACCTTTCTTCGCAGTACGGCCTTCACCCGGGCCACCAGAATCTTGGGGCTGAACGGCTTGGTCACATAATCATCCGCTCCCAGCTCCAGACCTTTCACCACATCCGATTCTTCCCCCCGGGCCGTTACCATGACAATGGGAATTTGACTGGTTTGGCTGTTGCTCTTCAAAAATTTTGCCACTTCAAGGCCATCCATTCCGGGAAGCATAAGGTCCAGCACCAGGAGATCGGGTTGTTGCTTGGTCGCCTTTTCAAGGGCTTCCTCCCCGGAACCCGCCGGGATCACATCATATCCCTCTTTCCTCAGGTTAAAGCACACCAGTTCCAGGATATCTTCTTCATCATCCACCACAAGAATTCGTTCTTTAAGCATAAAAGTTCTCTCTTTTTGGATCGTCGGTTGGCTTGTGTCCGCGGAAAAACTTCATACTAACAGAAAAATGTTACCATCTCCACAGGTTCCTGTAAAAATCCAACGATCCGGCATTGCTTCAGGGACAGGGCATTGTTTCTTGTCTTTTGAATGAGACAGCCGTATTAGTGAAGGATGAGGAAGAGGTTAGATTTCCGTGAGATAGGAGAGGGGATAAAACGGATGGACGAAAAAGGTGTTTTTGTGGCTCTGAAAAGGGGTAAAAGAGGGTACTTTTTGTGCGAGAAAAAGGGGGTCGGGATGGTGTAACAGGGAGAAGTTTTTGCGGGGCGAGCGGCGGGAGGATAAGAGGTGGATCAGAAAAACGGGAATAAGGAGGACATCAGAGCGTTCCGTTTAGGTCATCGCTGGAAGGGATATTTTTGTGCAACCAGGATAACATATTATCCCGGATATCCGCGGGAAGCCCTTTGTCTACGATTTCAAACTTCATTTCATCCGTTGCCCTTTCATAGATCATCATGATCCGAGGCGGTTCCGTTCCTTCAGATGTCAGTCCCGCGGAATGGGGGAGATCAAATACCCCGTGTAAACGATTGGTGTATCTCTTGGTTTCCATTGTTTTACTCCTTACCCGGCTTCGTAAAAGAGCCGGAACGTCTAAATGGTTATTTTTCATTTCGTGAATTTTTCTTTTCTTTCCGTCTAAGATAAGGATGAATTGTTAGGGAAACATTAGTTTTTATAAAATAAATCGGGCAACAGGGTGATGGTTAAATTGGCTTCCTGAAGTGCCGTTATTTTCTCTGGTGCAACCCATCTTCCTTATTCTTGAAGATCGCATGGAAAAGATGCACGCACACTCGAGAAGCCGTTAGATTAAGTGCCATCCCAACTTTCGTTTATAAAGCACTTGCAACAATGGTCCCAAATCTACTATAGTCTCCCGATCAGTCACCATCAAAGATCCTATCGTCATCGCAAGGCTGTATTTCGATGGGAGGCTCGGGGGCAGATGGATGTGGTCCGGCATAGCCGGTGGATTAACCAGGGTTTAAGATGCTTTTGATGGAAAATAAGGAACGTTTCCACGTCAAAATCGAACATGAAGGTCCTCTCCTGTTGCGCGGTCTCCTTCCGGCAGGAGGGGTGAGGGGATGTTTATTCTCCCATCTCTACTGTCTCTTCATTTTCCTGATCCTCTCCGGCCTTTCGTCCTCTCCCGCCACAGCAGGAAATACGGTTTCCAGGATACCCAGCAGCCTTTCCCTTCAAGATATCCCGAATCGCCTCCCGACAGCGATTACGGGGTCCCAGTTTGCACTTCAAACCTCGGGGATGACTGGCAGAGAAAGGCAAGAGGCGGCCCTCGAAGAGCTCCTCGGGGGAAATATCCCGAGCTTCTTGAGACGTCTCAAACCAGTACATCTGTCCCGGCAAATGTCCGACGGTCAAGTGATTGATGCTATTATCTGGGTAACGCCCGACTATCTGGCCATCGGGTCGGATGAAGATTTCCTTCGCATCCCGTTGTCTTATCCTTCTGCCGTTCAGGCAGCCAAGGCATTCGGATCTATTTTGCCAACACGAAAAATGGTCGATGCCATTTACGAGCAATCCGCATGCCAACTTCAACCCGACCCTATGCCCCCTGGCCCGATGATGCGGTCAAGCGAGTACTATTTGAAACATCAGCAGATGATTCAGGCCCGAGAGCAAGAGGCCGGATGTGTACTCGGGGACCTCGTATCCGGGCACAAAAAAGACGTGATCCTCACAAACCGGCTCCTCCGGAAACCGGGTCGAGTCGCCATTTACGGCTGGCACCGTGCAAACGGCAAGCCCATTCAGCCTCTCAGCACGGTGCATGGGGAGCGGTATGCTGATTATAGCCACGGCGTTCGCCTGATCCATGAGACTGTCTGGATCAACGGAAAGCCGCGGTCCATTCTTGACATCCTCCAGGACTCACGCCTTGCCTCGGTTTTGACGTATGAAGGCATGATCAAAAGGCTTTTCGCATTGCTCAAATTGAAGTAAATCCTTCACTCGCATCTGCATTCACGGAAGGGGGGCAACCGCAGTTGGGCGATTATTCGGCCTTCTTCTGTTTGATGCTCTTACAACAACGAAAGCCGAGATGGTAGTTGTGGTGACTATGTTTGTCCATGACTCGGCT
>JBBSAR010000129.1:0-9486 GCA_038252125.1 Desulfatiglandales bacterium | reverse complement strand
CTGAAAGAGCGGCCTAAACCCATTTCGGCGGATGGGTTCATCCGCGGATAGGAGCAGCCATAGAGATCGTGAAGACCGGTAGGGCGGGTGTGCGCCACGGCGTTATAGGGGGAGAACAGAATATGCTCCGGATGGTCGGAGAGAAGCTGCATCATCGTGTTAAACGTCCGGTTGAGGGATTCGTCCGTATGTCTCAGAGGACCCCGGTATCCCACGGGAGCGGAAAACATGTTGAAGGTGGTTTTGCAGTCCTGTCGCGATAACAGATCCACCACATCGAAGACGTCGCCGATGTTGTCCTTTGTGAAGGTATAGACGAAAACGGCCCTTTCATCTCCCCGGTAGTTTTCGATCTGCCGGGCAAGCATGTTGTCGGCCCCTCTGATCCTTTTGCTGGTCTCATCATTGCCCCACACGGAGACATGGATTTTGTAGCCGACCGATTCGGGTATCTTCTTCAGCCCGTTGGATGCGATGGCGCCGAGGGATATTTCTCCAAAACATACCTCACACAACTCCGGGACCAGGGACGGTTCGGCGCCTGCAAGCACCACATAGGTGATGCCTCGGGCCTTCTCTTCCTTCAGGAGTTCGCGCCAAGCCCCAGGGTCCCTGTTTTCTTTGGCAAACTGTTTATCCCCTTCAAAGTAGTAACAACCCTCGCAACGAATGTTGCATCGGTTGGTCATGTCGTAGGTGGACTCGCGAAGAAAAAAGTATTTGCGAACCTTTTCCCACCGTTCTTTAATGGCCGAATCTGCCAATAGATCGGAGAATTTGCAGACCTGCCTACATGACATCCTTGTCGCTCTCCTCTATGGCCTTGTCGATTTCTGCCTGCAGTTGGGGAGGCAGACCCGGGATATCTACGCTCAGGAATCCGCGAACAATGGTTGACGTGGCTTCCTCTTCCGAGAGGCCCCGTGACATGAGGTAGGAGATCTCCTCCTGTGCTATTTTCCCCACAGCGGCCTCGTGTGACATTTCCACGCCGTCCACATGTCCTTCCAGTTCGGGAATGGCATGGATGAGTCCGCCGTTGAGAAGAAGCCCCTTGCATTCAAGGTGGGCCTTGATATCCGCCACTTCCCCCACGAGATGGCCCCTTGCGATGATCTTGCCGCCGTTGCTGATGGTGCGTGCGATGATCTCGGCGCGGGTCCCCGGTTTCTTGAGGATGATCCTGCCCCCCAGGTCATATTCCGAGCCGGGACTTCCGACGATGATACTGTAAAACCTGGCCACCGCATTATCGCCCACCAGATGGGCCGTGGGGTACATCTGGAGGGAACGGACCGGTTTCATACAGATGTAGTTATTGAGAAAAAGCCCGCCTTCTTCAACCCTGGCCACCGATCTGGGACGCACCACCATCTCCTCCGCCCAGTTGTGGATCATGGTGAACGATAATTTGGCGTTCTTTTTTACAAAGAACTCCGATATTCCCACATGAATGCCCTTTTTCATGTGGGGAGAACTCACGCACCCACTGATGATATGCAGTTCCGAATCCTCTTCCGCCACGATAATATTGTGCACATTCTGTTGCAGATTGTTCTTGTCGAGGTAAAGGCAGGCCTGTATGGGATAAATCGATTTGCTTCCGGGCAGGGCGCGAATCACATACCCGTCGTGAAGCCCCAGTTCCACCGCGGCCGTATATTTATCCGTATCCACTGCCGCCAGTTTCCAGTAGTATTCCTGAATCCAGTCGCATTCTTCCAAGGCTTTTTTGATGGGGATCACTTCAATGCCGTCCTGGCTGGAATGGCAATGAACCACCTGTGTGTCTTTTTGGAGATAGGTCCCCCCTCTTTCCTTTTCCGTGACGTCCAACCCCGACATAAGTAATTTGCTTTGTTCCACCGAGGGGAGGGCGCAAAGGTCTTCATCCGCCATATAGGAATGGGGTACGGGTGCGGGATCAAACTGCCCCAGATCGATATCCGGGCCCAGAAGGCCTGCCTTATTCAACGCCGCGGTTGCTTTTTGCCTCAGTTGATCTCTGTCATACATCTTACGCACTCCTCGTATCCCGATTTACCCACACACCCCAGAATTTCTCTCGGGTTGCTGACGCAACTCAGTTTGCCATTAAAAAGGACTTGCCCCTTGTCCGCGGAAACGTAGTCCAGAATGAAGCCGGTATGGGTGATAATCAAGCCCATTTTTGTCCGGTTGAGTTTTGCCTGCATCTTGGATTTAATCCGTGCAGCACCGCCGTCTTTCTCCAGAAGGGCGGCAATGGTGTTGCCCACGAGGGTGATGTTTTCCATGTCCACGCCCGATTCCGGTTCATCGAAGAGCATCAGATCCGGTTCCTGGGCCATGAGTTGCAGCAGCTCGGAGCGTTTGATCTCCCCGCCGGAGAATCCCGCGTTCACATCCCTGTCTAAAAAGTCCTTGAAGTTCACCTTTTCGGCCAGGGCCTCTTCATCTACATCGTGCTTTGCGCAAAGCCCGATCATCTGTCGGATTTTTAGCCCGTTGATGGTGGGGGGGCGCTGATAAGACATCCCGATGCCCATCTTTGCCCTTTCATCGATGGGAAGGTGGGTGATGTCTTCCCCCTTGAATTTTATCTTGCCCGCGGTAACCTTGTACTGGGGATAACCCATAATGGTCATCAAGAGAGACGTCTTCCCCGAACCGTTGGGGCCGAACAGGATGTGCGTCTCCCCGGGATCAATACGGAGATCGATCCCTTTGAGGATCTCCTTGTCTCCCAGTTTTACCTTAAGATTTTCAATCTGAAGCATTTAGCTTTCTCCTTTTCTCTTTCTTTAACCACGAATGTCTCAGGCGAAGTGAATTGCTTACCACCGAAACCGAACTCATGGCCATGGCTGCCGCGGCAAAAGCCGGGTTCAGGAGGATTCCAAAAAACGGGTAGAGGATTCCGGCCGCGATGGGGATACCCAGGCTGTTGTAAAAAAACGCCCAGAACAGGTTCTGTTTGATGACCTTCATAGTCTGAAAGGAAAGTCTTATGGCCATGGGAACGGATTCCAGGTTGCCGCTCATGAGGGTGATGTCGCTTGCTTCCATAGCCACATCCGTTCCTGCGCCGATGGCGATACCGATGTCGGCCGTTGTCAGGGCCGGGGCATCATTTATGCCATCTCCAACCATGGCAACAATTTCGCCGGCCTCCTGCAGTTTCAAGACCTCTTTGGCCTTGTCGCCGGGAAGCACTTCGGCCAGGATGGCATCTATGCCCACCGCCTGCCCGATGGCCCTTGCCGCATTTTCGTTGTCTCCGGTAATCATGGCCGTTTTGAGCCCCATTTTTTTCAGCTGCGAAACCGTGTTTGCCGCCGAATCCCTCTGAACATCCGACAGGGCTATAAGGCCCATCGCCGATCCGTCCAGGGCGACGAAGACCGTTGTCTTGCCGGCATCACCGAGCTTAACATGTTCTTGCTTGAGGCTGTCAACCGAAATCCCCATTTTTTCCATGAGCTTCAGGTTGCCTAATGCCACTTTTTTGTTTCCCAAGAGGCCTTCGGCGCCGAAGCCGGACATGGCGGAAAATCCGGTGACTTCCTGGAGGGGAACTTTGGATTCCGCGGCTTTTGTGACAATGGCCTCGGCCAGAGGGTGTTCTGAAACGGCTTCGATGGATGCGGCTATCCCGAGAAGTTCTTCGGGCGTTTTTCCTTTAACGGGCAACAGGTCGGTCACCTCGGGTTCTCCCTTGGTAAGGGTCCCCGTCTTATCGAATACAACTGTGGTCAGCCGGTAGGCCTTTTCAAGACTTTCTCCCCCCTTGATCAGGATTCCGTTTTCCGCGCCAAGACCCGTCCCCACCATGATGGCCGTGGGAGTGGCCAGACCCAGCGAGCAGGGACAGGCGATAACGAGCACGGAAACAAAATTGAGGAGCGCACGGCTGAAAAGAGGGTCCGGAGCAACAAAATACCAGATGATAAACGTGAGCGTGGCTATTCCGAAGACAATCGGAACGAAAATGGACGCTACCTTGTCCGCCAGCCTCTGAATGGGGGCTTTGCTTCCCTGGGCTTCTTCGACGAGCCTGATAATCTGTGCAAGGGCTGTCTCCGCGCCGATTCGGGTGGCTTCAAAGGTGAAACTGCCGCTCTTATTGATGGTGGCGGCAAAGACGGCATCTCCCTTCTCTTTTGGTACGGGAAGGCTCTCTCCCGTGAGCATGGACTCATCTACCGATGAAGACCCGGATATTAGATTACCGTCCGTGGGGATTCTCTCTCCCGGTCGAACGATGATCGTGTCCCCCTTCATCACGGTCTCTATGGGAATATCCGTTTCCACGCCGTCCCGCACCACGCGCGCGGTCTTGGGTTTAAGCTGCATGAGGCGCTTGATAGCCTCTGATGTTTTGCCCTTCGCCTTTGCTTCCAGCAACCTGCCGAGAAGCACCAGCGTGATGATCATGGAGGCGCCGTCAAAATAGACATGGGTGGCCATTCCCGAGACCGAAAACAGGCCGGGAACGAATGTGGCAAGGGAGGAATAGAGATATGCGGAAAAAGCGCCCACGGCCACCAGCGTATTCATGTCGGTGGTCTTCTGGCGAGCGGCCTTGATGGCGCCTGAAAAGAACCGGCTCCCCACCCAGAAGACAACGGGTGTGGTGAGAGCAAAGAGGACCGGAAGCATGATCTGTCTCGGCACCCGGGCCAAAAAGGGGAACCATCCCTGCATGGATCCCATGAAGATGATCACGCTGAGGACGGCGCCCGTAAGGAATTTGGCGCGCAATTCCTTGATATCCTTCAGGCGGGCGGCCTCTACGCGGTCTTCCAGATCGGACTCGGGGGTCCCCAGGTATTCATAGCCGGTATTCGTAATGATGGTCTTGAGGGCCTCAAGGCCGCCCCATTCCGGCTCGTGGCTTACCGTTGCCCTTCCAGTGGCCAGATTAACAGCCGCCTCCGTGACGCCCGGCACGGAGGAAAGGGCGTTTTCCACTCTCCGTACACAGGCGGCGCAGGTCATCCCTCCAACCATGACGGTGGTCTTTTGCTGCCCTTCACCGGCTCCTTCCTCAATACCCACCACCTCATAGCCCAGGTCGGCGACCTTCTTAGACAATTCATCGGGGGCAAGCCGGGACCGGTCATATTCCACCGTGGCTTTTTCCGTGGCGAAATTCACATCCGCCCTGGAGACACCCTCAAGGTCTCCCAGGCCCTGCTCCACCCGGCGAACGCAGGCGGCGCAGGACATGCCGTGAATGCTGAGAACGGCTTTATCCGACAACTTCGTACCCAGCCTTTTTAACGGCTTCCGCAATCTTGGCTTTGTCAACGGGAGATTCTTCCTTGTAGGACACTTCACCGCCTTCCAATTTCACCGTGGTGTCGTACACTTCGTCAAGACCGTCCAATGCCTTGATAACCGCTGACGCGCAATGATTGCAGCTCATTCCCTTTACTTTGATAGTCGGCATAATTTCTTCTCCTTTTTTGGTTGAATAATTCGAGTGTCTTCAGAGAACCAGCTCTTAGAAGACTCCCTTTACCTGATTCAGGGTACCAACGCCCGATACTTGGTAATTGGTAACCGGCAATTGTTTTTCAATATAATCCCTCTTTTCCCTGAAATCGAGAAATAATTTCCAATGAATAAAAATTATGCACTATATTTAGCTAGTTACTGTGTTATACCGCTTTGTAGTGGCACACGGAAATGGTATTCCTGATCCGTTTCCTATTTTCTGCACTTCCTGCCGAAATCCTTCAATTTGTGCAGCCCCTCCATGATGTTTTCATTGGATGTGGCGTAGGAAAATCGTATGTGTTGACCTTCTCCGGGCGGGGGCGATCCAAAGTGGATGTCGGCCAGGACTGCTATGCCCGCTTCATAGAGGAGCTTCTTTCTCAGTTCCTCGGAATCTTTTGCTCCTACCATACGGCAAAGTTCCGTTACATTCGGCCAGGCGTAAAAGGCGCCTTTGGGCATGAGACAACCGATCCCATCCATTTCGTTAAGACCATTTACGATAAGGTCCCGTCTTTCCTTGAAGATCTTTATCATCCGGTCCGGTTCCTCCTGGGAACCGGTCAACGCTTCAACAAAGGCCCATTGCGCCATATGGTTGGGACAGGAGGTGGTATTGGTCATCCAGGTGGAAAAATAGGGGGCCAGTTTTTCGTTCACCGCGTAACCCAGTCTCCAGCCCGTCATGGCCCAGGTCTTTGAAGCGCCGTCGCACAGGATGGTTCGTTCACGCATCCCCGGGATGCTTGCGATGCTTTTGAACTCGCCATCGTACACCATCCTGGAATAGACTTCGTCCGAGTAGACCCACAGGTTATTTTTGATGGCGATTTCAGCGATGCTCTCCAGATCTTTTCGGGAAAGGACGCCTCCGGTGGGGTTATGGGGAGAGCAAAGGATCAGCAATCTCGTCTGTAGGGTTATGAGCGATTCCAGTCTGTCCACATCAAAGCTGAATTCCCGGCTCTCAAGGAGATGCAGGGGAACCGGGATGGCTCCGTGGGCGATAGTCTGGGTGGAATAGATGGGAAAACCCGGATTGGGGTAGAGCACCTCATGGCCTTTTCCGTTGTCGGTTACGCTCAGGATGGTAAAGGCGATGAAGGGCTTGGCGCCGTTGGCCACCACCACCCAGTCTGGTTTGACCGTGATGCCGCGCGTCCTGGACACATATTCCGCGATGGCTTCCCGCAGTTCAGGAATACCCGCGCTGGCCGTATATCCGTGCTTCCCGTCCCTGATGGCCTCTATGGCCCTATCGCAGATGTTCCGGGGCGTGGGGAAATCGGGCTGCCCGATGCAGAAATTGACCACCTCTTTCCCTTTTGCGATGAGTTCATTGACCTCTTTTAATACAACAAAGGCGTTTTCCGTTCCCAGACCGGATGTCCTGGATGATACCTGTGTCACGTATAATCTCCTCTTTTCGTTAATACTCTATGATCCTCATCTGTTTCCATTTTCCATTTCCATATCGAAGCATAAAGGCGGTTCCTAATGAGGCCACGTAAACGGTTGCCAGTATCCATACCGTATACAGACCGGCTCCCATGACTTCTATTGCGAGGTAAACCGGAATGATCATAAGACCAATGGAAAGGGCGCCGATGGTCCACATAATAAATCGGGTGTCGCCTGCACCTTTCAAGGCGCCGGAAAAAACGAGATTCAGGGCGTCAAAAAAGCAGAACAGGGCCACAAAACGCATGAGGATGACGCCTACTTTCAGAATTTCAGCAAATTGCGCAGTGCTGTACCGATTGGATTGAAAGAGATGGAGCAGGGGCCCGGGCAGAAAAATGAAAATGCCTGCCACAAACATCATGTAGAGCAGGGTGATGTGAAAGGCGCTGATGGTGGCGTAGGCCCCTTCCTCCGGCCGGCCTTTTCCCATGGCCTGTCCCACAAGGGTGACGGTCCCGATATGAAATCCCACCATGGGGAGAAAAGCCAGGCTTTCAATGGATAGGGCGATGTTGGAAACGGCCAGCTCCAGGTTCCCGAGACGGCCTAACATCTGGATGAAAAAGGTGAATCCGAAAATCTCCAGGAAAAACTGTATCCCGCTGGGAAGGCCGTATCGCATGAGTCGCCGGAAGAGCTCCCGGTCGAATCTCCGGTTGATCCAGGTTCCGAAGTTCTCGCGGTTTTTCCGACTGAAAATGAGGAGAATGAAAAGGAGAACAATAGCGGCGGATGCCGTTACGGTAGCAATGGCGGCGCCCTGTATGCCCATTTCGGGGAAGGGGCCTATGCCGTTGATCAGGCAGTAGTCCAGGGGGATGTTCACGGCGGCGCCTGCCATGTTCACCAGCATCACGGTCCAGGTCAGTCCTCTCCCCGTAAAAAAGCAGGCCATGGCTGAACTGGCGACGACCAGTCCGGCGCCCAGCGTGAGGATATTGAAATAGTCCACCTCCAGTGCTTGGATATGTGGCGAGTGGCCTATGGCTAAGAACAAGGGCCCGGAAATAAGATACAAAGAGGCCAGAAAGCAGGTAGCGAAGATGGAGAACCAGATCCCCTGCCAGACGGCCGCCCCGACCCGTTCAAAGGCCCGGGCGCCGGTGTACTGGGCGACAAAGGCGTTGGTGTAGGTGGCCACGCCCATGAAAAAAGCGATGAAGGTAAAGGATGCGATGCCCGCTGGCATGGCGGCCGCGATGGTGTCAACGGAATAGTTGGCCAGGAAAACCCGGTCCGTAAACTGCATCAGGGTAATGGACCCCATGGAGGCCACCAGCGGGAGGCTGATGGCCAGCACCTGGCGGTATCCATTGGGTTTTGACCAGCGTTTCAACATAGGTAAGAGAGCCTCAATAATTTCGATTTCGATCCCGATAGCGATTTCGGTTTGGATTATCCATCGCAGGGACTTTTGATCGGCAAAAAACATAAACATATAGCACGCGGAAGCGGCAAGAGCCAGATCTTTCCCGGCAATTCTCATTATGGCTTTTTGAGTACAACCGGCCATGGGGTTCTGTTTCAAAACGGCGCCAAAACTTATTTGCGATTCCATAGCACGGCGGTGCAGCTTCAAAATTTTACCGGAAACCGACTCCTAAGAGAAGCGTCCTGTACCAAAAGCATCTTGCCGCCTGTTGAGTAATGCAAAAACGGGGGGTAACATCTGCAAAATATGTCTGAAGCGGATAATTTGCGCCATTTTGAAACAGAACCCCATGGCCTCAGATTGCAGATAACCCATAATGAGAATTGCTGGATCTTTCCCTTATTCATTGACAATTGACCATTGACCATCCACAATAAAGTTTTGAACGGCCAACCGTTTACCGCTAACTGCGTAAAACGTAACCCCCTTTTGGAGATTTTTGAAATATGATCGGTGTATTTGATTCTGGCTTTGGCGGACTTACCATTCTCAGTGCCTTTCTGAAGGAAATGCCTGAATACGACTATATCTATTTTGGCGATAATGCGCGAACTCCGTATGGGAACAAATCCCAGGAAGTGATCTACCAGTATACGCGCCAGGCGGTGGAGTTTCTATTTGAGAAAGGGTGTGTTCTGATCATCCTGGCCTGCAATACCGCCTCAACCAAGGCACTGAGAAGAATTCAGCAACAATGGCTTCCCATGAAATATCCCGACAGGCGTGTCCTGGGTGTCGTTATTCCCCTTGCCGAGGCCGGGGTTGAATCTTCCCGATACGGCCGCATCGGGGTCATCGGGACCAGGGCCACCATTGAATCGGGGGTATATGGGGAGGAATTGAGAAAACTGGATCCTTCTCTGAAGATTTATGGAGAGGCCTGTCCACTTCTGGTTCCTCTTGTTGAAGAAGGATGGGTGGGCAAGCCGGAAACCATCATGATTCTCAAGAAATACCTGCGTCGTCTCAAACGGAAAAAGATCGATTCTCTGATTCTTGGCTGCACCCACTATCCGTTTCTACAGAAGGATATTGAGCGGATTATGGGGAAAAACTGTCGCGTGCTGGACGGACCCGCCATTGTTTCAGAAAAACTCCGGGACTAT
>JBBSAR010000128.1:0-9512 GCA_038252125.1 Desulfatiglandales bacterium | reverse complement strand
GAGAGTTCCAATGAAGGAAGAAATTTGTCAGTCTTGGGTCTTTTTTGAGCTAACGGCTAATTGCTAAAAGCTGATTGCAGTTTTTTATAAACAAACCTTCCAGGGAAGCGATTTTCAGCGCATTGGGAATATCCACTACCAGAGGGCCCTCCAGGCTCAGACGGATGGACCATTCGCCTTTCTGCTTGATCAAATGTTCTCTTTCCCCATCGAGTGCAAGAACAGCGGGGCCGAATGAAACAGCAATCTCCATTCCCGGCTCGAAAAGACGGTGTGTGGCAACCGGCACGTCACGTACAAGCCCGGGAGCAATAGGAGCCCTTACCATGCTGTTGCCCTCTCCGATAGCGATGTGCATTCCTTTTCCGTTCTCCCGTTCCTGTGCGCACAGATGGCCGCCGATGGAAGAAAAACCGATATTTCCGGGTTCCGCGCGGGTGAGGAAGATCTCCAGTAAAGTCGTTTCATCCCAGACGGCGCGCGAGGCCAGAAAACCTGCCTTGGAGACAACCACATCCACAAGCGCGATATCCACCGGGTTTTGGTTCTTCAGGATGTGCAGCACCGGCGCCTGTCTGGTGATGCTTTTCAGGGAAAACCGTCCCATTGCGGTGACTGCGGCTGCCATGCCGGCCATGGTTCCTTCCACCATGAAAGGAAATACATTGTTGGTGCCCGTTGATATGGGGAGGAGGGGCGTATCCCCGCACGTCTTGGCCACGGCACGGTTGGTGCCGTCTCCACCGAGGGTCACAATGCATCCCGCACCCATTTCATGGAGGAGTTCGGCTGCCCTTGTGCTGTCTTCCTGGGTGCCTTCCATGGGGATTTTCAAAAACGATACATTCAGCGAAACGTCCAGATCTTCCAGTGCCCTGGGTCCGATTCGGAAAGGATCCGGCATGAAAAACACATCCTTCACTCCCATGGACTCCAGGCCCAAGAGTACGCGCCGGACAATATTCACCTTCTCATGGTTATCAAAAACAGAGCCAAAAGCCACCATACGACGGATATCTTTACCAGAGGAGGGATTTGCTATAATACCAATTGGTGTCAACCGCTTACTCCTTTTCCTTCATGCGAAAAGTTGAGAACCTCCCGAAATCGCTTTCATCCGATAAGAGTTGGGTCCCGGATATTCCCGGTCCTTGACCTTACAAGACGCCATGTTGCACATAACAAATGATAATTCAGATTGAGGAAAAATGGAAGATAAAAAGGGCGCACTCAAAAGCCTTGCGCGACGATCGTGAACATGACATGGAATGACAAACGGTGCGTACAAAGTCGACGAGATTTTCAAAGAAATCGCCATCATTAAAATTGCTGATCTTTGTTGTCTAATGGGGTTGCAATATGTATACTTGCTCATTTGAAAATGGTTTTTCAGCATGCATCGATTTGGGATTTATGGAATCGAAAGAACAAGGAAAGATTGGCATGTTCAGTAACTTGAAAGTTGATCATTGACAGCGACGTTTCCGATGTTTTTCTGATCGGCCTCTCCGTGAACAGGATATGCCTCGAGATTCCCGTTAGTGAGATTGAGGCTTATCAAATAGAGGTGTGTGTTGTGGAAGCGGTGAACAACACCATCAAACACGCCTACGAAAACGAAAAGGGGCACGAAGTGGAAGTGCTGATAGACGTTAATGAGGAGTGGATCGTCTTTACATTAGCGGTACGGGACGGCAGATGCAATGGGATGGCAAGCCCGATTTTGAATTTTACCCCGAAAGGCCCAGAAAAAGTGCACGATGACTCTACTGTGGATAGGTCATGAAACAGGAAACCTCCGCAAGATACAGGAGGCAGATCATCCTGCCCGAAATAGGACCTGAAGGGCAGGAAAGGCTTCGGGCTGCCACGGTTTTTTTAGGAGGTCTGGGGGGCTTGGGTTCCATTATTGCAAACTACCTCGTTGCCGCGGGCATCGGAAACCTGAGGATTGTGGATAGCGATCGTGTGGAAGAGAGTAACCTGAATCGACAGATCCTTCACTGGACGGATGATATCGGGATATGGAAAAGCCATTCCGCTCAAAATAAATTGCAGCGGCTGAATCCGGAATGCCGCATAACGGCTTTTGTGGAAGAGATCAGGGAAGACAACGTCCTGAACCTTGTGGGCAATGCTTCGGTGATCGTGGATGGACTGGACAATCTGCAGTCGCGCAAGGTGTTGAATCGGGCATCCCTTAAAAGGGGAATCCCCTATGTTTTTGGTGGGGTGGAAGGGTTCAACGGGATGGTTAGCACCTTTGTTCCGGGAGAAGGCCCCTGCCTTGAATGTCTTTTTCCGTTGCCTGCTTCTTCCGAAAAGAAAGAGTTTGGCATAATCGGGCCAGTTGCCGGTTTCGTGGCCTCGCTTCAGGCTGTTGAAACCATGAAAGTTGTTCTGGGTCTGTCGGGGCTTCTCTCCGGCCGCTTGCTGCGCATACAGGGCGCCAGTATGAGGTTCCGTGCAGTGACGATGGAAAAGAATCCGGACTGTGAAGTATGTGGGTCGGTTTCCGAGGTTAAGGATTGATAGAGTTCGGTTGACAATTGAAAGAACTGAGAACGAGTAAGCTTGATTGAATATTAATACGTATCATTGGTGGACTAATCTATGCAAATAACAGTAAATGGCATGAAGCAGGAGGTTCCGGAAGAGGCCTCCATATTGGAGTTAATCGACTTTTGCGAGGAACGGGACGTTCATCTCGTTGTGGAATATAACGGCGGCTTTGTATATCCAAAGCAATATGAAACAACACGTGTATGCGAGGGGGATACGCTGGAGTTCATCCATCCTGATTTTGGCGGGTAACGCGTCCGGGTCGTTCCCGGATTGTTTCGGAAATCACTGTTTTCGCTTCCCGCGTCTTTTGGCCTCCTTTCGTTTCTTCTTCTTTTCTTCCCAGAGCTCCTGGTCGCGAATGAGTGTCCGTACGTCCGCTTTTTGATCCGGTCTTCGGATCGTTTCGGCATAATCCTTTTTTCCGATTCGGATCACCTCGATCGGTTTATGCAGGAGTTTCTGTATCTCCTGAAGGCGGTCCTTTTCGTCCTCGCTGCAAAAGGAGATTGCGATCCCTTTCCGTACGCCCCTTCCGGTTCTGCCCACCCTGTGCACATAGTTTTCGGGTTTTTCAGGCAGGTCGAAATTAATCACATATCCCACATCGGGAATATCGATTCCCCGGGCGCTTACATCCGTGGCGATAAGGATATTGCATTCCCCTTCCCGGAACTTTTTCATCACTTCCGTTCTGTCGGCCTGGTCCTTTTCACCGTGGATGACGAGGGCAGCGATATGGAGAATCTCCATGGCTTTTCCCACTCTTTCAGCGCGAACCCGTGTACGGACAAAGACGATTATCCTGCCGTCAGGGTGATCCTTGACGAATCTTTCCAGAAAAGAGCGTTTGTCGTCCATTTCCACAAACATGACGAAATGAGACACATTCTTTGATACGGGATCTTCCGGGGACAACTGGATTCGTATGGCTACGCTTTTTACCTGAGAGTAAGCAAGTTTTTTGATTTCGTCACTGATGGTCGCGGAAAAGAAAAGGGTCTGGTGTTTTCGGGTGAGTTTCTTTTTTACGTATTTGATGTCATTGATGAAGCCTATATCCAGCATATGGTCGGCCTCGTCAAGGACGAGCGTGTCCACATGATCCACCCGAATATAGCCCTGACTGATGAGATCGAACATGCGCCCGGGGGTGGCAATCAGGATGTCTATGCCGTCCTGCAATCTCTTGATCTGCGGGTCTTGGTCCACACCGCCGTGAAGGGAGTACGCCGTTACTCTTGTGTCTTTTGCGAGGGTCCTGAAGACACCGCCGATCTGCAATGCCAGTTCGCGGGTAGGCGCCATAACAATGCATTGAATTCCGCGCGTTCTCTTGCTGCTTTTGCTTTTGTGAATTTTGTCGATAAGAGGGATGGCAAAGGCCGCCGTTTTTCCGGTTCCAGTCTGGGCGATCGCCAGGACATCTTCTCCATTCATGATGGACGGGATCGCTTTGAACTGAATGTCCGTCGGCCTTTTGAAACCAAGCACGGCAAGGTTATTCTTGATTTCCTGCGCTATGTAATATTGTTCAAATTTCATGTTTAAATCCGCGGTTCGAAAGTGTGCTGGATGTGCTTGTCACCTTGACTGTGGTTCCGGCCCATGAATACCCAATTGGAAGAGAAGTGTCAATGTCGAAGAAAAATTCCCTGGTTTTCAGGGAAAGCCGGTTTTGTGATTGAACTGGAAACCTTCTCTGTGCTAACCACAAATGAAAAACGGATGAAGCGTTCCGCGCGATGGCTGTTGCGGGGAACACCCTGAAGAACCTTATGAGCGGGGCCTCTGAAAGGAGATATTTCATGCTGGTGGAACAGATGCAGGTGGGACCCATGGCGGTCTTTGCCTATATTGTGGGATGCGAAACGGAAAAAGTGGCCCTGGTAATAGACGCTGCCGGTTCCGAAGGAAAAATTCTCGATAAACTGGAAGAAATGGGGCTTACGTTGAAGTATGTGGTCAGTACCCATGCCCACGCGGACCACACCTGTGGAAACAGCGCCATCCTCGCAAGGACCGATGCAAAGCTTGTGGCTCATCAGGATGATGCAGCACAGATGGTCGGAGCAAAGAATAAGGCGTTCAGTATCGCCCTTGGGAAGAAACCGACCCCGAAACCCGACATCCTTGTCCGGAATGGGGATATCCTGGAGATTGGCAGGGAGACCCTTCAGGTGATTCACACCCCGGGTCATTCCCCCGGTTCCATTTGTTTATATGGGGGCGGCAACCTTTTTACCGGCGACACGCTCTTTGTGGGAGCCGTAGGCAGGACCGATCTTAAAGGGGGGTCTCTCCAGATCCTGCTGGCATCGCTCCAAAAGTTAATTACGCTTCCCCTCGAAACCACCGTTTGGCCGGGACACCACTACGGGGAAAGTCCTTTTTCCACCTTGGCACATGAAAAAGAAACGAATCCGTACATCACGGATCTTCTGTGATGGACAGGAGATAGCGCAGCATTTTTATATGTAGATTTCCGCCCTGAATTGTCCCTATTTCCGTGTAATCCCCAAGGCAAAGCGTGCTACGGCTGCCGCGTTGTTGGCGCCGTTGCTCTTTAGCACGGGAAGAGAGAGGAGTTTGTCGAGTTTTGAAATCCAAGTCCCGTTCTCAAATTCCTCGGGATGGATGGAAATGGCGTTTTCGCGGGTTTCTATGTAGGCCACGAGGACATCCGACTCCCTGAAATGGGGCCGCTTCACGTAACCAAACGGCGCCCCGGCCCGGAAAACTTCGGCGAGGGTGCTGTAACCCGCCTTGCCCACCACTGCATCCGAAGCGGCGATAAGATCGGGGTGAAAAAATTCCGTACGATGGGGAAGCAGGATGACATTATCCTGCACACTTGCGGCATCAGTCCCTCCAGGCGCTACAAAGAAGACATTCTTTACGGCTTTAAGCTTCTCCAGAAAATCATACCGGCCCTGGATACCGCCCATGGTGATGACCACCAGTCTGTCGGAGGAGGGAATCGCGAGACGGCCGCGGATTTCCTGTTGTCCGTTCTTTGGCGAACGGCTTATGGGGCCGATGGAGAGATCCGCGGGACCTTTCACACATACCGGTTCCGTTTGAACATGATAATCTACCGACCGGAAAAGAGATTGGAGATAGTTCCTATGCCGGTCGAGCGCCGGCCATTCTTTCACATATTCCCGATAAATCCAATCCCAGGTAAAGTTTTCCACCAGCAAAGAGGGGATACCTGCCTTTTTGGCTACGGCTATCCCCAATGGGGCGATATCGCAGATGGCAAGACTACACCCCAACCCGGATATTTCCCGGGCCAATCCATCCAAATGGCCTCCCTCGAACGGATAAAAACGGTTGAGCCGATCTAAAGTCATGGAAAGGTCCGAGTGCAGCGGGGTCTCTTGCACAAGCCCGATATCAGTGAGAAGGGGATGATATCCAAAGGAGCGAGACAGGGATTCCTGGAAAAACCATCGGGGAACGGTGGTGAAAATCTCAAATCTCAAGCGGGGCGACAGAAGGTATGCGGCATCCATTACGGCGCAGGCGCGGGCAGCGTGTCCGAAGCCGTGAGGGGATATGAAATAGGCAATTCTGTTCACTCGGGGTCACTCAAGAATAACGGCATATGCTCTTCTCGACCCCGGCCGAGAAAGGAATGTTTCGTGACGTTCCGCCTATTTCAGAATAAATTTCATCCATACGGGAAGATGATCCGATGCCTGCCCGAAATCACGCAATACCTTGTACTCTACTGCTTCGATTCTGCTCTTATTAAAGAAAATATAATCAATCTTCTCAATGGGCTGACTGGAAGGGAAGGTGAAGGCATCCGGGTCGTTGTAATCGGAAGGAGGACAGGCCGTACCGATAGTCGGATCGTTGAGCAGCGGGCGTACCGTCGAGGCGGGATCACTCCCGTGGGAAGCCGGGCTGTTGAAATCTCCGATCATCAAAACAGGGTGTTCTTTAGCGAATCCCTGAAATTTCTTATATACAAATTCGGTCTGGGCCTTTCTGGTTTCTTTGTCAAAGGCCTCTAAATGTACATTCATGACGATGACTTTTTGTCCGCGAATTTCGATTTCCACAATTTGCAAAAGGCGATCCAGATAGAAGGCATTGTACCAGAAAGGGTTGGCAGCCACTTTGTTAAGGACGATGCGCTCCTGTAGCAAAATAGGGAAACGGCTCAAAATAACCTCTCCGGAAAGCATTCTCCCGTATTGGACACTGGGAGGAAAATAGGGGAAAGGCACATACTTCTTGTCCCAGTTGACGGCCTTGGCTGCATAGCGAAATGCAAGCTTATGGGCGATCTCTTCGGCCTGGTCCACTAGGTACGAACGCTTTGAATAAAAATCAATTTCTTGAAAAGCAATGAGGTCCGGATTATACCGCTTGAGTCCTGAGACCACCTTTTCCATGTTATCTTTGTAAAAGATCTCCCCCGGTCTTACCGCCTTTTGGTTTGTCATACCGGAAAGGTATCCGATATTGTAAGTGATTACTGACAAAATGCGATCCGTATCAGGCGGGCGGAATTCCGCGTATTCCTTTACTTCAGAGAGCTCGTCCTTCGAAAGGTTCGGGGATGATCCCCAGAAATAGAATACAATGAAAAACGCTATCAGGATGAACAGTATGCTCAGGACTATTTTCATGGTTTATCCGCGGCGGTCCATTGGGAGTGAACGTATGGAATGTTTTTTTCATGATCCATTAGATTTAAAAGATATTCGTGATTGAACGATTTGTAAAGTTGTTTTTAGATTCTGGAAAGGTTTGGTTAAATATGACCAGGGGTGTTGCAAATTTGCCTGCTGGTAGGAGAAAAAAATTGCCGAAAAGGCATCAAATTGGGCGAAAGTTTTGCTCCGATGCGAGAAAAAAGGGAAATAATTGCTCGATTTGTATCTTATTCAAAAACAATGGCAGGAATGTAGTCACGAGGTCTTTTTTGCTGCCGCATCTTGGATAAACCTTCACCGACCGTCGAGAGGTCCTTCTCTATGCTGGTACAAAGAAACTCTTATCATTCAGCCACTTGTCAGTACCAGCATAGAAGGGCCGTTGCTGCCATAGGAATCAGATGCGGCAGCAAAAAAGACCTCGTGACGGAATGGCTTCCTGATCCTGTATTTCGCTGCCAGGGAATTTGAATAGGATACCTCGATTTCATGAAAACTTGTTGAGAAAAAGATGGCATGTATTTTGCTATATCTTAAGTTGCAAAGTAAACAACAGGAGGTGAAACAATGATGGAAAAAGCTATATATGATGACGTTGGTCTCAAAGCGGGCATGCAGGAAGGTTGTTTCATCTTCGATATGAATGGGATGCTGGTGGGAAATCTTTCCGACTGCAACAGAGAGGAAGATACGGTCGATAGAGATCCGCTATCGGACGAATAGAGGCTTTTTGAGGATTCCCCCAGTGACCCGGGAATTCAATTCGATCCAAAGGATATTGTTCCGTCCGGATGTATTCCATTCCCCGCACCCTCTTTTCATGAAATACTTTCCGTCCTGAATATGCTGTCGCATTCACGCAAAGAAATCGGTAAAGCCTTTCGAACATCTGGCCCCCTTTCCCGTCCAAGCCACCCGGAAGAACTATCTTATATGGTAAATTCCTCCTATTCGAGAGAACCTTCGGTTGTGGCTCCAAACCGCGAAACTTCCTGCTGCAAGCGCTTTTCCGCCTCACTGAGCAGCTCAATAGCAGCATAGGTGTTGTGTAGAGTTTCTGTAATCTGCCCAATCTCCTGGCTCAGTTGTTCCATCGCCTTTCCGATATCCCGCGCACTTATGGATTGAAGCTGTACGGTTTTATTGACGCGGTCATAACTGGGAGAAAGGGTTTGAACATGATCGATGATATGGGTAACCCGGTCTCCGATCAGATCCACATCTGTCGCGCTTTGCTTTACCGTCATGATGAATTTATCCATCTCCATGACGCCGGCCGATACGGCTTTGTGCATTTCATGAACCGTCTGATCGATGTCCAAAGTGGCAATGGCTGTCTGATCCGCAAGCCGCCTGATCTCCCTTGCAACCACTTTAAATCCTCGCCCGTATTCACCTGCCTTTTCAGCCTCGATGGCGGCGTTTAATGAAAGGAGATTTGTCTGTTCCGCCACCTTGGATATGGTTGTAACCACATTGGTGATATTCTCGGCCTTTTCATTGATGGTTTCCAATCTCCCGGAAATGGATTTAGAGGCGTTCCCCATTTCTTTCATGGCCGTTTTCATGCGAATCAGGTCTTGCTGGCAGGTGTCGGCAAAAACGGATGCTTCCTGAGACAGGATTGACACTCTCTGCATGGTCTGAACCAATTCCTCCGTAACACGGGTGATTGCGTCCACCGATCCCAAGACGTTACTGGTGGACTCCGCGTGGTTGGCCATTATGGATTCCTGTCGTTTTGCCGTACTGGATAAATCGGTGACGGCATTGAGCGGAACACTGATTTCATTGGTTATGTTGCCGATAAACCTGCTTTTTTCTATTGCGGTTTCCTCCGCGGTTTCTTTTGCACGGTTTAGCTTGAATTGATTGATGAACATGGTGAATCTGTATCGATCCATGACCCAGGCGAGAAGGAGTCCGACCAAATAGGCTAATGCAAGGTTATTCATGGAATATTCCGCCGAGGCCGTATTCAGGGCAGGGCTGTAGATTTGCACCGCAATCAGAAAAAGCAGAATGGAAGCTCCGTAGAAGATGGTAATGGTCTTGAGCGTGAACGGTACTGCGATGATAATCACAATAAGAAGCTGCAGCCCGGATACATATCCCGCATCATCGGCAACCCTCCCTGTGAAAAAGCTGCACGACAACAACGAGAAAGCTGTGAGAACATAGATGAGTCCCAACCCTTTTCCTCTCAGAGGTTCAAAAAAAGAACATAGAAGAACGATGATTCCAACCACGGTAAGGGCCATCCTGAAATAGAAAAGT
>JBBSAR010000127.1:0-9594 GCA_038252125.1 Desulfatiglandales bacterium | reverse complement strand
GTCGATCTGAGAAGCTTATTTTTATTGTATTGCACTAATCTAACATAAATTTAGGTTCATATAGCATGTTTATTGGAAGAATTTTCCAACTTCCTTCTCTCGTCTTTCAATGCTTTTTCCACTTTCGGAAGCCTGACTGCGATTGTCGTGGCTCTGACAAAGCCCTATTTAACGCCAAAAACGTATCTTTGCAAATTATCTGGCCCTACTTTCCATTTCACCCACCCCTCCGGTTTTTACCACTGTTCATTCTCGCACAGAGCCCATTCGGCACAATATAGACTCTTACCGCAAAAATACTTCCCCCGGATTACATTTTTTTGCCACCACTTTGCGCCACCATACAACAGCACGCGTCATGGAGGTTCTTCTTTCCATGCACCCCTATATGGCTCTTTACAAGACCAGGCCGAAAGTTAATGCAAAGACGGAAGAAACCGACTCCTTCCTTTGACAACAACATGAGCTGTTCATATATTGCAGGGACGGCATTCGAAAACAAAGAAGGGAGCAGGTATCAAAATGGATCATGATGAAACTTGCATATACGGTAAAACCGACACAGCACTTCCGAAAGCAAAAACTTGCCCTGGAAAGATAGAAATCCCCACCAAGAGGGAGCAAAAAGCGCTTCGTAAATTGAAAGCCATTAAAGATCGTGTAAGAGAATCAAAAAGCACGATCAAAATCCTACAAAAAGACGACCCCGAAAAACATTTCGCGCGCATTTCGGACGCCGAAAAGGAGCTGGCCCTTATGAAAATCGAATGGGAGGCATGGGAGGCCGAAAGGACTCAGGCGGCGAAAGAGAGAATGTTTCTTCTGGGCCACGAAGAAGCGAGGGATGATCCACCTTCCCAAAATGATTGAAGCATATTTCTGTACGCAACCAACCAATGAATTTTTTGCATCGACTTTTCGGGAATCCCGCCGTCCAACACAACATTTTCGCTCTTTCTATTTTTATAAGGATGGTGTTGTCACCGTTGCCAAAGAAGTCCAGTTCGAAGACCGGAACAAGCTTCCAGTCTGCTGCATCTCCCAAGGCCTCTCCTCTAACACCCTTTTTCTTTCCCATTCTCTACGGCAAAGTTCACGAACTTATCGAGAAGCACACCCATGGGTAAACCCGCGGACTTCGCCGCAAGCGGAAAAAGGCTGGTCTCCGTCATTCCAGGTATTGTATTTGTTTCCAGGAGATAACATTTTTCCTCCCGAATGATAATATCTGACCGGCTCCAAACAGCGCAATCAAGAACCCTATGAGCGGTTTTTGCAATACGAGACGCTTCTTCCCTCAAATGTTCAGGAATATCCGCGGGACAAATCTCTTTGCTGGCGCCCGGTTTGTACTTTGCTTCATAGTCAAAAAAGGCATACGAGGCATCCGGAACAATTTCAATGAGTGGGAGGGTGGCCAGTTCGGCGTTCCCCATGACACAACAGGTTATTTCTCTGCCTTTTACATATTCTTCCAGCATAATCTCTTCGTCCCACGAAAAGGCGGTTTCCATCCCTTCCAGAACTTGCGCCTCATTACGGCAGAGGGAAATTCCGATGCTTGACCCTTCCGAAACCGGCTTTATGACCAGCGGCAACCCGATTTGCTCTATAATTTCTCCGAATGAAACATCTCTTCCTCGTCTCATGATGCAATGAGCGGCAACTGGAAGACCTGCAGACCTGTAACGCTCCTTTGCAATCTTTTTGTTCATACAAAGACTACTTGCCAGAACCCCTGAACCTACGAAAGGAATGCCGAGAACATCCAAAAATCCCTGCATCTTCCCGTCTTCACCGATTTTACCATGTAACATATTGAAAGCAAGATCAATTTCATTCCGACTTTCAAACAGGCTACCCATCTCATCCCGCGGATCGAACATGGTAACAAGGTACTTTTCCCTATCTAAAGCGTTATACACCGCTCTTCCGCTCTTTAAACTGACATCCCGTTCCGCGGACCAACCGCCTGCCAAAACCGCAATTCTCATCCTATTTTTCATTTTCTTTTCGCAAACCCCTGTTGACAGTTTTCATTCCTTTCCGTTAAGATGACAACGCTACCTAAGGACCTATTTTTAAACTTCTTCCCTATTTTTACCTTTAAAAAGATCATCCTATGAATGTTTACAAAAATTCCTTGGCTTTCAAAAAACTACTTTTCTGGACTTTTGTCATTATAGTTGGCCTTCTCTGTGCTTTTCTTGTCCTGGTCTCGCTCATCTCTGTCTGGATAGGCATCAAATATATTCATGAATCGGGATCCTGGGTTCCCATTTCAGCTGGAATATTCGTAGCGGGGTCAGTATGCTGGCTGTACTTCCAAAGCGTAAGGTCTTTCCGTTACCACATTAAAAAGGATGCAGTATTTGAGGTTTAGCGGGAACTTTCATAAAATGTTATCAGGAATTCTTCGTCTTTTGGAGACAGGTTGAATCGGGCTGCCGCCTCCGGAATCAATTGACCAATGGAGCTCCCCTCTTTATATTGCATTTTTTCGGATATCCATTTGACCGCCTGACGCACTTTCTCCCCTTTTGGCTGGATGGTTGTCACATCTATACCTCCTTCATCCAAGAATTACGGCGCTTGAATCGCTTCCACGGAAACATCACCCCAGAGAATTCTGCTTTCTTTCCCCGACCCGTCTTTAACAATCAAGGCACCGGTTTTGTCAATTTCCACCGCTTTCCCAGTAATTCTCTTCGTCCCGTTTTTTACCACAATATTTTTTCCTAGAACGTAAGAGCATGCATTCCATTGCTCTTGAAACATAATCCATGCACCTTTTTCCAACATACCTGCCTGGTAATTCTTTTCAAATTGCAGAAGAATTTCAACCAGGAGGGAAGATCTTTCTACCGAGCACCCGGTTTCTCGCATGATGCTCGTACATGGATAGAGAACCTCGGACCTTTCTTCAGGATGCCAGTTTACATTGAGGCCCAATCCTACTATCACATGCTCCACCCGATTTTCCGACACGGAAAATTCAGCCAAAATGCCGCCGGTCTTTTTTCCGGATACATAGATATCATTAGGCCACTTAATCAGTGCCACGATATCAAACAGCGCTTTCAAGGAATCTCTTACAGACAGTGCCAGCAACATGGTCAGGAAAAAGACCTGGTCCACTCTTAAATCAGGTCTCAACAAGACCGAGAACATCAGATTGCTGGCCCGAGGAGAAACCCATTTTCTATCCATTCTCCCTTTTCCAGCCAGCTGCTCATCCGTTATAATAACCGTGCCGTGAGGCGCTCCCGCAACTGCAAGTTCTTTTCCCCGGATATTCGTTGAGTCCGTTACTTCATGATAAATGATCCTGTCTTTGTACACCGAATTTTTCAGATCCTGACGGATCCGCAAGATGTTTATCATCTCTGTTTTTTTGTCGGAATCGTCCATTGCAGTTAAAAATATTCAGTGTTCCAGTTCAACCTTCAGATCCCTCATCATCAGATCTCTGACCGCCTCCTTGGGCTTCTTTTTTTCATAGAGAATACGATACATTTCAGTGGTAATAGGCATGGCGACTTCCTTGCGTATTCCAAGCTGGTAAGCCGATTTTGTCGTTCTCACCCCTTCCGCAATCATCTTCATTCCCCCCGTGATTTCTTCCAGATTCTCGCCTTTCCCGATTCTGTATCCCACCGTCCTGTTTCTGCTTAAACCACTGGTACAGGTCAGCACAAGATCTCCCAGACCGGCGAGACCGGCAAAGGTATGCGCATTGCAACCAATGGAAACACCCAACCTCGTGATTTCAGCAAGGCCCCTTGTAATCAATGCAGCCCTGGCATTGTAACCAAATCCGAGCCCGTCACAAATCCCTGCCGCAATGGCAATAACATTTTTCATTGCTCCGCCAAGTTGCACTCCAAGCAGATCATCACTTACATACACGCGAAAAAAATCCCGGTTGAAAACCCTCTGCAGCCTTTCTGCATACACTAAATCATGACTCGCGATAGTGACCGCGGCAGGGAGTTTTCTGGAAACCTCACTGGCAAAACTTGGTCCGGAAAGAGATCCGAATTCCGGCTTGAATTCCGCACCCAGCACATCCTCCGTTACCTCGGACATGAGCATCAACGATTCATTTTCTATCCCCTTCGTAGCGGCCATCAAACAAATTTCGGAGTGCAAATAAGGTCTCAGATCGCTTATAACCTCTCTAAATACATGCGAAGGAACAGCAAGAACCACAAGCTCTTTCTCGAAAAGGGCCTCTTTTAAAGAAGTAACGGGGTTCAACGCGGAGGATAGCTTCACATCGGGCAGAAAGGTTTTGTTTACCCCCTGCGTTTTTATCTCCTGAAAAACTTCTACTTCTCTTACCCAGAGATCTACCTTTTCTTCATTTTCCGCCAGCAGATTACCCAGTGCCGTTCCCCAGCTTCCAGCTCCGATAACGGCTATTCGTGAAAACCCTTTCGCATTCATCTTGGATCTTTATTCCTCTTCTTCCATTACCTTAGCCACACCCACCACTTTTTCGTTTTCTCCCATGTCGATGAGTTTCACACCCTGGGTATTTCTTCCAATGATGGAGATATCTCCAACCCTCAATCGGATGATCTTCCCATGCTCCGTAATGATCATCAATTCATCCTGATCCGTCACCTGGTAGGAATAGACTACTTTACCATTTCTTTCTGTTGTTTTAATGGTAAGTACACCCATCCCTCCTCTTAACTGAACAGGGTATTCATCTGTCCGCGTACGCTTGCCGTACCCGTTCTCGGTAACCGTAAGGATCGTAGCCCCTTCACCAAGGGTTTCCATTCCTACCACCTGGTTGCCCGGGTTCATTCTGATACAGATATTTCCCGCGGCTACTCTCCCCATGCTCCTCAGATCCGTTTCCTTGAAACGAATCGATTTTCCCTCAGCAGTGGTAATAAAAATATCTTGGTCCCCATTGGATATCCGTACCGCGATCAATTCATCATCCTCGTTGATTTTGACGCCGAGCGTTCCAACGGACCTGGGATGACTGTAGGCTGCAAGTTCAGTCTTTTTCACAAGACCATTTTTCGTAGCCATAACCACATACTTTCCTTCCTCAAAATCACGCACGGGAAGTATGGTCGCGATACGTTCGTTCTTTTTTAAGTCCAGTAGGTTTACAATGGCTTTCCCTTTGGACATGCGTCCACCCTCGGGAATTTCGTGAACTTTCTTCCAGTAAACACGACCTGCATTACTGAAGAACAGAAAATAGTCGTGGGAGGACGCCACAAACAGATGTTCAACGAAATCTTCCTCTTTCGGCCTTACCCCGGTAAGCCCTTTCCCGCCTCGCCGCTGGGCCCGATAAAGACTACTCGGGTTTCGCTTTATGTAGCCGTTATGGCTAATGGTTACCACCATATCCTCTTCAGCGATAAGGTCTTCCATGTCAATATCTTCAACGGCTTCAAGAATCTCCGTTCTCCTCTCATCACCAAACTGTACTCGAATTTCTTCGGTTTCATCTCTGATCAGACGAAGTACCATGGAAGGGTTCTCCAAAATCGCCTTAAACCGCTCTATATCTTTAAGGAGTCCTTGATATTCCTC
Source organism: Desulfatiglandales bacterium (assembly GCA_038252125.1). Taxonomy (GTDB): domain Bacteria; phylum Desulfobacterota; class DSM-4660; order Desulfatiglandales; family Desulfatiglandaceae; genus DUZB01. The sequence continues at coordinate 4,026 of JBBSAR010000127.1, read as the reverse complement.
AATTATTTTTTCTCGTTCCAGGCCCGTCAATCGCTGCAATCTCATATCAAGAATGGCCTGTGCTTGAATTTCCGTGAAGCTGAAGTCCGTCATCAACCGGCTCTTTGCTTCTTTCCCATCCGACGAAGACCGAATCAGTTCTATGATATCGTCCAAAAAATCAAGTGCTTTTTTTAATCCTTCCAAAATATGCGCACGCGCTTCAGCTTTTTTTAAATCATAAATGGTTCGTCTGACCACAATTTCGCGCCGATGACTGACAAAATGGTGCAAAATTTCTTTTAAATTGAAAACTTTCGGTCTTCCATTAGAGATAGCAAGAAATATAATTCCGAACGATACTTCCATCTGCGTGAACTTATAGAGTCTGTTGAGAATAACCATCGGATTACCATCCCGCTTCAGTTCAATGGCTATTCTCATTCCATCTCTGTCGGATTCATCTCTGATTTCAGAAATTCCTTCTATTTTCTTTTCTTTCACTTGTTCGGCAATTTTTTCAAGCAGCTTTCCCTTGTTTACCTGATAAGGAATTTCAGAGATGACAATCCGTTCCCGGTTCTGACCAAATTTTTCCACAAAGGCCCTGCCCCTGACCTTGATGATCCCCCTTCCGGTCTTATAAGCCTCCGAAATGCCGCGCTTTCCAACGATATATCCGCCGGTGGGAAAATCAGGTCCCGGAACGATTTTGATAAGTTCATCAATACCGATGTCAGGATCATCAATAATTGCCCGAACTGCTTTACACACTTCAGAAAGATTGTGAGGTGGTGCGTTTGTGGCCATTCCCACTGCAATGCCCGACGATCCATTGATGAGAAACGTCGGCAGTGTCGTGGGAAGAATCACCGGTTCAACAAGAGAACCGTCATACGTCGCTACAAAATCAACCGTTTCTTTATCAATATCTTCCAGAAACCCCATAGCCGCCCGCGTCATTCTAACCTCCGTATATCGCATGGCGGCCGGGGGATCGCCATCAACGGAACCAAAGTTTCCCTGGCCGTCAATGAGCAGATATCGCATGGAAAAATCTTGGGCCATCCTCACAATGGTGTCGTATACCGCGGTATCCCCATGTGGATGATATTTACCGATAACATCGCCCACAACTCTGGCGGATTTCTTAAACGGCCGGTTGAAATAATTTTTCAGTTCATGCATGGCGAATAGCACTCGCCTGTGAACAGGTTTTAAACCGTCCCTGATATCCGGGAGCGCCCTACCCACAATAACGCTCATAGAATACTCGAGATACGATTTCTTCATCTCGTCTTCTATATTTGCAGAATCCTGATTTAAATCTGTAACCATAATTGTCTTGTTCTCCAATCAAATATGCGCCCTATCATATATCCAGATCCGTTACCTCAAGCGCATTGTTCTCTATGAATTGCCTTCTCTGATCCACCTTATCTCCCATGAGAATGGTAAATATCTGATCCGCCTCCACAGCATCTTCCACTCTTACTTTAACAAGAGTTCTCTTCTGGGGGTCCATGGTTGTGTTCCATAACTGTTCCGGATTCATTTCGCCAAGACCTTTGTACCGCTGTATAGTCAGACCCTTTTTGGCTTTTTCCATCAAGTCGTTCAATAATTTCTTGGGGTCCTCGATCTTCTCTTTTTGTCCATCCTCTTTTGTTCTGAAACCTTCACTTTTCAAAGATCTGAAATCATCGCTCGTACCCATAATGCGCCTGAGTTCAGGAGAAGAAAAGAAATCCCAGTTTACGGAAAAACTCTGTCCACCATTGTGCGTTTCCGTAACCATGAACTCGTAATAGCCATCTTCCTCCACAAACTGAATGTTTCTTACTTTAAAACCGTTTTCATCAAGTTTCTTAAATAGCTCATCCATAAATTCCCGGTTTTTGAACTGATTTCTGTTTTTTGCTCCATTCAGTATCAAAAACTCGATGAATTTCGGACTGAATCCCTTTCTCGAAAGCTTGTCGATGCTGTCAAAAAATTTTACCAGCCGACCAAGAAGCAATATCAATCTGTGGCCTGAAACTTCTTTTCCATCCGCAAAAGAAATCTTTTCTTTCTCAGAGATCCTCTGCAGCATGAACTCATTAAAGCGTTCTTCATCTTTCACATAGGTTTCTTGCTTATTTGCAGCCACCCGGTACAACGGAGGCTGGGCTACATAAAGATACCCGTTATCAATGAGCTCAGGCATTTGCCTGAAAAAGAAGGTCAAAAGCAGTGTACGAATGTGCGCCCCATCCACATCCGCATCCGTCATGATAATGACCTTGTGATAGCGTATGGATCCGATATCATAATCCGTCTCTCCAATTCCCGTGCCCAAGGCCGCAATCATGGTATGGATCATTTCATTGGAGATCATCTTATCGAATCTGGCTTTTTCAACATTGAGTATCTTTCCTCGCAACGGCAAAATAGCCTGTGTTCTGCGATCCCTTCCCTGTTTCGCGGAACCACCTGCCGAATCACCCTCCACAATGAAAATTTCGCTCATGGCAGGATCTTTTTCCTGACAATCAGCCAATTTACCGGGCAGTGAATTATCAGAAAGAATTCCTTTCCGTCTCGCCAGGTCCTTTGCTTTTCTTGCCGCTTCCCGTGCTCGCGCCGCATCGATCACCTTTGAAAGAATAGCCTTTACAACCGCTGGATTTTCCTCAAAGTATGTGCTCAAACCGTCATTTACCAGCGTCTCCACCTGTCCTTTTACATCGCTGTTTCCCAGTTTCATTTTCGTCTGCCCTTCAAACTGGGGATCCGGCAATTTCACACTGACCACCGCCGTCAGACCTTCTCGTGCATCATCTCCCGAAAGCTTTTCCTTAAAATTCTTTGCTTGGGCTGAATTCTGCAGATACTGATTGATGCTTCTCGTAAGAGCAGCCTTAAAGCCACTGAGATGACTTCCCCCCTCCCTCGTATTGATATTGTTGGCAAAGGTGAAAAGGTTTTCCTTGTAAGAATTGTTGTATTGAAATGCCACTTCTATTAATACATCATTTCTTGAACCGGAAATGTAAATCGGTTTCGGATGAAGAACTTCTTTATTCTGATTCAGGTATTCTACAAAGGACTCAATACCACCCTCATAAAAAAAATCCTTTTTCTTGCCGCTCACCTCATCGGATATGATAATCCGAAGTCCTTTTGTGAGAAATGACAGCTCACGCATTCTTATTGCAAGAATGTCGAAATCAAAAGCGATGCTTTCAAAAATTTCCAAATCCGGCATAAAATGAATTCTGGTTCCCGTTCTTTCCGTATCACCCCTCATCTCAAGAGGGCATTTCGTTTCTCCTCTCTCATAACGCTGAAAATAGACCTTATTGTTTCGGTAAACATTGACCTCAAGAAATTTCGAAAGGGCATTTACAACGGATATGCCGACACCATGCAGCCCACCTGATACCTTATAGCTTTCGTTGTCAAATTTACCGCCGGCGTGCAACTTCGTCATGACTACCTCAAGGGCCGACATATTCCCTGAACCATGCATTCCAACCGGTATCCCTCTACCATTGTCTCTTACAACAACACTGTTATCGCTTAAAAGCTTGATATTGATCTGGTCGCAGTATCCGGCAAGGGCCTCATCTATGCAGTTATCCACCACCTCATAAACGAGATGATGAAGGCCCTCAACAGACGTATTGCCAATATACATGGAGGGCCTTTTCCTAACCGCTGAAAGACCCTCTAAAATTTTAATGTCCGATGCTTCATAACTTCTATTCTCTTGCGTCATTCTATACCCTCATAGGCATGATAAGACCCAGAAAGCCCTTGTCAGCTTCTCCTCGAATGGTGCATGGTTTTGAACCATCCGTAAAGCCAAGGCTTATTATCTCACTTTCCATGGCCTGTAATGTATCTACAAAAAATTTGGGATTAAACCCTGCTGTAATAGGTTCACCGCTGAACTCAATGTTTATCTGCTCCTGCCCCTCTCCGAGTTCGGGATTTGTAGAAACGAGATCCAGAACATTGCTCTCCAGCGTGATTTTAACGGCACGATATCGTTCGTTGCTT
>JBBSAR010000126.1:0-9613 GCA_038252125.1 Desulfatiglandales bacterium | reverse complement strand
CCCTCTCAACCTCTTACCCTCTACATGTCAGGTACGCTCGGGAATAGCCTGTTCCTCTAAAAAGGGCCATGACGGAAGCCGATTGACCAAAAGAGAAATGAACACTGTGTCTCCGTGGTGCGACAGACAGGGATTGTTTGATCAACCAAGGCCGAGGCTGTTCTTTAATGCAGCCTCGACCTCCTTCATGGTATCTTTCGATAGGGCGCCTAATTTTTGGGTAGAAAGTCTCTTTTTGTCAATAGTTCTGATCTGAGATAAATTTACAATTGATTCTTTTTTGAGGCCGTTATTCTTTTTAGTGGCAACGCAGATTGGATACGATGCCTTTTTCTCTGAATATTCCGTGATGACCGCCACAATCGTGGTTGGAGAATACATGTTCCCGATGTCGTTTTGTATCACAAGAACAGGTCGGGTTTTGCCTGTCTCCCTTCCCACAACCGGATCAAGATCCGCGTAATAGATGTCGCCCCGCTTAACTTGAATGACCTCCATAAGTTTTTTGCCTCACTAAAGATTTTCGGAATCAGCGTATTTGAAATCCTCTGAAATTTTCAGATTTTCCTCTGACAACTCCTGGTACGCACACTTCATTTGTTCCTCGAATATCTTTTTTTCAATGTCCTCTAATTTTTCTTCGATAGACTCGCGAACCAGGGTGGAGACTCTCTTGCCTTGAAAAGCGGAAAGCTCAGTAAGCTTGTTTTTAAGTTCAGAAGAAATTTGCACATTAAGCCTCTCTTTTTTGTGTTGTAATTGTGGTTGCATCTTTTGGTCCTCCTTTTGCGTCTAATAGATACACATAGTCTTTACCATAAACTTGGCACAACATCAAGACAACTAATGGTACAAGACAATTATCACAGCTTCCGAAAAGACGAAATGCGTTGGCGGTTTGCAGAGTTTTTTTGGTAGATCGCCGTCTCCTCTCCAAGGCGTAGGCTTTACCCTCCGGCGTGGAAGCCTACGGGCTGGAAGCGGAGCCGGAGGCCGATCGGCCAAAAGGGAAGTCAACTCTGTGTTCTCTGCCTGCCCCGTAGCTCCGGTAGACGGTACTGGGGTGTCTCCGTGGTGAAATAGATCTTCGGATGGATTTCACCAACAGAAAGTCTGCTGTTAATAAAAAAGCTGAAATGGATGACCAAGCCTTTGTTTATTGTTCCGATGTGGCCCTGGCGAGTTTCTGGGAAACAATGGCATTTAACGATATCCCGGCCTTAGCAGCCTCTATAGCAAGCGCCCGGTGTACACGCCGATCAATTCGCACATTGAATTGTCCGCTATATTCTTTTCTTGCCGGCGCAACGGGAATAGGTTCACCATGCTTTTCGTAGCTTTCCTTGACACCCTCCCAAGCGGCCTGCAGTTCGCGCAGGGCATCTTCCGGCGACTCCCCAAATGCAGATACGTTCGGCAGTTCAACAAAATGAGCAAGATAGTCGCCATCATCGTCTAAAAAAACATTCAGAGTGTACCCATCGAACGGATCAAACCTTTTCATTTTCCATCTCCTCGTAGTGGATCAAAAATTGCTCCACCTGGTAGCCCTTTGCTTTTCCATTCCTGTCTTCCTGGATGGGAAGCCGTCGCCTCTTTGGGGAATACCAAATTTGATGACTGCCCTTCTGATGATCGAATATCCATCCACTTTGACGCAAAAGCGTCTGAAACTCACCGAAAGAGAGGTCCTTCGGGTTATTTGTTGCACGGGCCAAAAGCTTTTCACGTTTGGTCATATTGTGACTATATATAGTTACACACGGGAAGTCAATAAGAGTAACGGATAATGCTGGAATGTCGAAGATCCTATCTTTACAGAACTTGAATTTAACCGGGGTGGCAAAAAAATGTAAAGAGATGCGAATTACTGGAAAAATATTTGCTTGATAGCACAAAATAAGTTACATTGTATCCTATTCAAATTCCCTGGCAACGAAATATAGAATCAGGAAGCCATTCCGTCACGAGGTCTTTTTTGCTGCCGCATCTGATTCCTGTGGCAGCACCGGCCCTTTTATGCTGGTACGGAAAAATGGATGGATAATAATGGCTTCGTTGTACCAGCATAAAAGGACCTCTCGACGGTCCGTGAAGGTTAATCCAAGATGCGGCAGCAAAAAAGACCGTGACTTCGTACCTTTGTTTTTGAATAAGATACGCTATTTGTTTATCTTTTTGTCTTTTTTGGCCTGTTTTTTTTCCTTTGCTGTTTTCGATGGCTTTTTCTTCTCGGTTTTTTTTGTGTCTTTTGATTTGGACATGTGAAATCACCCCCTTTTATGAATTCAGGATCTTAAAAAATATCGTCTGTTGCCGTACGATCAACTCACGAACTTCAGCAGTTCCGTTGGTCGCGCGATGACTTCAACGGCGCCGGATTCTCGCAACTCTTTCTCCGAACGAAAGCCCCACAGCGCCCCGACCGGAAACATGCGGGCGTTGACAGCCGTTTTCATATCCACGTCGCTGTCGCCAAGATAGAGAAACTCCCGTGGCGGCCTATCCAAACGCCGGGCTATCTCCCGCGGGCCCGCGGGATCGGGTTTCAGGGGGAATCCCTCCCTCTGCCCGAGTATCGCGGCAAATTTCCAGTCGGAGAGAAACTCCTGAATGCAGAGTTCGGCGAAATGCTGGGCTTTGTTTGTGAGGATAGCCGCCTGGATCTGTTTTTCTTTGAACGCATCCAGGAGTTCCGGTACGCCGTCATAGGGCCTGGTCTTCTTGTTCCAGTTACGGTTGTACTCCTTGAGGAAGGCCGCCAGACAATCTGCTTTCAATGCATCATTCCTCTTCTCCGGCGGCAGTGCGCGTGACACGAGCACGGCCGATCCATTGCCGACGAAATGCCGGAAGGCCTCCGTCGGGTGTGTCGGGAGCCCTTTATCCTTCAAGACGCGATTCAGCGAGTCCGCAAGATCTTCCAGCGTATTCAGCAAGGTTCCGTCTAAATCGAAAATAACTGCCTTATATTCCATGGGATGCCTCTCGTCTTGTATCCAAAAGTGTAAAGCCTACCGTCTGTAGGACCTTCCCTTCCATTCCGATCCTTTCCCCTGCCAGAAGCGGATCGCCGAAGTCCAGGTCATGGCAAGAAAAAGGGTGCCCACCAGAGGAAGCAGGAGAGCCCACCACCGGGATAATCCGTAAAAGGTTAATATGGGGAGATAGGTCACAATCATGCCTGCAAGGGCGCATAAAGACAAACTTTTGATGGCGGCCCCGGAGAAGAGGAGACCCGCGGCCGGCGCCCAGAACAGGGTCCCCATGACGAGCGAACAGAGCAGGAGCAAAATTACCGAATACCGCAGTTGGTTGAACGCGGTTCGGGCTACCATATTCCATATGGTGGCAAGCCGGTTGTAGGAGCGAATGCTGCAAACGGCGTGGGAAAGGCCGATCCATGTCCTGTACCCGGCCTTCTTTACCTGCTTTGCCAGGGCGCAATCGTCGATCAACCGCCCTTTCACGGAATGAAATCCTCCGATTTTCCGGAGTGCCTCCATTTTCATGAGAATGCACCCTCCCGCGGCGGCTGCAACCCGGGGAAAGCGGGAGTTGGAGAGCCGGAACGGGTAAAGGAGTTTAAAAAAATAGATAAAGGCCGGCATCAGCAGACGTTCCCAGAAAGTGGTCATCTGAAGGGAGGCCATGACGGAGACAAAGGCCGCACCCTCTTCCCGTATTTTTTTCGAAAGGGCACGGAGCAGACCCGGTTTCAGTTGGATATCCGCATCCAGAAGGAGCACGAGATCCGTACGAACATGTTCCAGCCCCTGGTTCAGGGCCCAAAGCTTTCCGCTCCACCCGGGAGGAGGAGGCTCGCCATGGACAATCAACAGATCTATTCCTGATGCTTTCTCTGCTATCCGAGACGTACCGTCGGTGGATTGGTCGTCCACAAGCACCACTTTGAGCCCGTCGCCCTGCACCGCAAGACCTGCCAGAGTCGTTCCAATGACCTCGGCTTCATCTCTCGCCGGAATGAGTACCGTGATGCCGCTCAAATCCTCTCTTTTCTCCCGGGAGGCGGCATGGATGACTTCCGCCGCGGACCAGGGACGCCACGGCGCCGCGAGGATGGCCAGCCAGATAAAAGCGCCCACAAGAACGAGAACGGTCAGCATGCCATCCGCCTCCCCGAGGCCTTTCCGATCTCCTCCTTTAACGATTCAGGAAGGTTGAGATAATGCCGCCCTTCTTCGGCCTTCTCCCTTTTCAGGCAGCCCTTGCCGTAAATGGCGCACTTTCGGGAAAGTTCGGCCATCGCCTCTTCAGATTGTTCCTGATTGAGAACTCCGCTTTTCAGAAGTTTTGCCATCGCCTCAATCCGGAAACGATCCATGCCTCTGTATCTGGCGGAAAGTTGATCCGCATGCCCCCCTTCTTTCACCACGTGCCACTCTTTTATGAGAGGTACGGGATAGCCGCATGCAATCCGGAGCCATAGATCATAATCCTCACAGGCCGGAAGCGACTCGTCAAAGAGTCCCACTTTTTCAAGGAGCGCTCGTTTCACCATGACGGCGGACGGGCTGATCAGACACAATTTCAGGGAGGGTGTAAATAAATCGCCGCTGGGTTTCCGGTGATTTTTTCCGGGGTTCGCAAAACGCCCGTTCCGGATCCATATCTCTTCCGTCTGGCAGATGACGGCCTCTGTTTTTTTAGAGAAGAAATCGATCTGTTTTTCCAGCTTTCCCGGCAGCCAGTAGTCGTCGGAATCGAGAAAGGCGATGAAAGGGGAATCCGAGTTCCGTATGCCGGTATTCCTTGCAGCGGAAACGCCTCTGTTCCTTTTGTGGACGAGCGTCCTGATCCGCTTTCCGAACTGCTTCAGAAAAATCGGGGTATCATCGTCCGACCCGTCATCCACTACCACAATTTCATAATCGGTGTATCGCTGATAGAGCACCGAAGCCACTGCCCTTGCAGTTTTTAAAGCCCGGTTGAATGTGGGTATAATAACGCTGATTTTCGCCATCACAGATACTGCCAGAGAAATGCCAGCACCCCCATCAATAGGAAATTCCCTTCAATCATGGCCTCAAGGCCGAGGCCGGGGTGGAACCATTTCTTTTCGTAGGCCAGGAGACACAGGGAAAGGGTAAGGAGAGGGCAGAACATCATATACAGGAAAGACCCCGTCAATCCCGACACCGGACCGATGATGAGGAGAACGGCCACGGCCCCTAAAATGCATTTGAGGATGAGCAGGGTCCGCTCTTCTCCAAGGGTAATGGGCAAGGTCTCCCTGCCCACCATGAGATCTCCCTGCACCTGAAAAATACTCAGGAAAATCGCCCTGGCGTAGCTTAGAGAAAAAACCAGCATTCCGGAAATGACCGATGAGCCGGCGTTGCCGACTCTGCCGGAAACAATCGGCAAAACCGTAATAACGGCCACCCAGGCAAGGGCTTCGGACAGGGCCCGTGAACCCGGAATATCTTTTATCTTGGCATAGCGATATCTGGGTCTCAGTTTTTCAGGAATGACCGGGACGCTGTAAATAATACCCACGACACTCAATCCCATCAGCATGAAAAAGGCGCCAAGCCCTTGAAACCAGGCAAGGATTAAGGCAGCCACAAGAGCGCCTGCCCCGGTGCCGGCTATCACGTTTCTATATTTGTTCAGGGAAGTCGCCCTTGCAGGATCACTGTAGGCGCTTGCTTCCTTGTCCAGGAAACGGTTAAAGACATACATGGCGTAAATGTATAAAAAGGTGAGAAAAGGAAAGACAGCCCCCGGACCGCTTCCCGAAATTCTTAAAGCGGCGTAAGAAAGGGAAAAAGCGCCTGCCGCGGCCATAACGTTACTGAGGACCACGAACCGGGCAGCTCTTTTAAAAAAGCGGACGATGAGAGACTCGTCCCGCTCGCTCATGTCTTCTAATTTTTTCAGGACGCTGTTGATCATCCAGTGAGGGGTTGAAGCCCCGGCGGTGACTCCTACGGTTTTGAATCCCGAGAGATCCTGTTCATTCAGTTCATTTTCCGTTTCCACATGAATGGTGGGCATGCCCTCTTCTTCGGATATCTGAACCAGACGACGGGTATTTCCACTGTGATATCCGCCTACCACGACCACCGCATCCACCAGCCCTTTGAACTCCCGCACTTCCCCCTGTCGCAGGTGCGTTGCATCACAGATGGTGTCAAAGACCAGGAGATCGGAAAACCGTTCTTTCAAGGCGTCCACCACGAGGTTGAAGTTCTGCTCATTCTGGGTTGTCTGGGCCACCACAAACGGACGATCCATTTCCGGAAGACCGGGGACATCGTCGGCGCTCTGTATGACATGTACGGGAGACAGGCTGTATCCCATGAGGCCGATCACCTCCGCGTGGTCTTTGTCCCCGACGATGATTGTCTGCCGCCCCTCTTTGGAATAACGACCGATGATGGCCTGAACCCTGGTTACTTTGGGGCATGTGCCGTCCATAACCTTAAGGCCTGTATCCTCAAGGGCCAACCTTTTCTGTGGGGGTATTCCGTGCGCCCTGATGATGATCCGTCCCGATTTGAGGTTTTCCAGCTCCTCTTCAGCCTGAACCCCCTTTGACCTGAGAAGATCAAGGACCTGCTGGTTATGAATCAACGGACCATAGGTAAACAGAGGTCCTTCTTTTTTGTTGGCTTCCGCCATGGCCATTTCCATGGCGCGGCGAACTCCCATACAAAAACCTGCTGTTTTCGCGAGGATTACTTTCATAGGTTGCCTGAATGTTGTCTTTCCAGCTCGTTAAAATAATCGTCCACAGCCAAGATCATCGTGTTCAGATCCCTGATCCCTGTAAAGGCAACACGAAACCGGCTGCTCTTTGGAAGGCCCTTTGTATACCACAGGAGAAGACCCCGCATCACCCTCGATGCCCTCGGTTCTCCAAGGTTCTCGCAAAGCAGGTCGAAATGCTCAAGCATTATGGATTTGCGTTCCTTAAAAGAAGGGGATGTGGGGGTGCATCCATTTTCCAGTTCCAGGATTTGCCTGAAAAGCCATGGATTCCCGATAGCCCCCCGGGCAAGCATAACGCCATCGCATCCCGTTTCATGGATCATTTCCATGGCCTGCTCCGGCCTGAGCACATCCCCGTTGCCGATAATGGGAATGTGGACATGGTGTTTGATGCGGGAGATGATGCTCCACTGGGCCTTTCCGGAAAATCCCTGGTTCACAAACCGGGGGTGGACCGTAATGCCGTCCGCCCCGTTGTCCTCTATCGCCTTGGCAATCTCTACGGCGAAATCCGTTTCCGGAGAATAGCCCGGCCTTATTTTGGCCGTGAGGGGGACGCTGCAGGCCTTGCGTACCTGTTGCACCAGTTCTCCGATTCTGTGCGGACTACGTAGAAGCGCGCCACCCGATCCTGTTTTGAGGACCTTCCTTGCAGGACACCCCATGTTGATGTCCACAAGGTCGGCGCCTTTTTCAACGGCAATTTCCGCGGCCGCCGCCATGTCTCCCGGATCGGCCCCGAAGATCTGCACGGCAAACGGCTTTTCCCTGCCGTCACTTTTAAGGTAATGGAGGGTCTTTTCCTGTTTCCGGCTGAGGCCTGCCGCGCTGATCATTTCGCTGGTTACCAGGCAGGCCCCCATCCTTCGGGCGATCAGCCTGAACGGCAGGTTCGTAATGCCTGAAAGGGGCGCCATGAGGTAGCGATTTTCCAGCTGTAATGCACCGATCCGCAATGTTTTGATCATTAAAATCCGTTCATCCTTCGTCTTTCATCCTTCGTGCTTCTTTCGCTCTCCCCCGCCTGACTTTTCTTGCCTCCTCTTTCCACCCTTTTGGTTTCTTTCCCTTGGCCCCCTTTGCCCTGCGATAGGGGTCGGGATCTCTTGAAGGATCCAGAAGAAACGTGCCGGTTTCCGGAACCCGCACCTTTTTCAGCGCCTTTTTTTCCTGTTCCGTCCGGTCCTTCTTCCTTTCCAGCACTTCTTTGGGAACGGGAGGGCCCGCGATAAGTTCCGGCGGGATATGGCCGGTTGTGAAAAGGTCTCCAAAGGAATGAAAAGCAACGCCCCGCCCGTTTGCCTGTTGCGCCAGGATCTCCAGAATCACCGGATCGGGATCACGGCGGAGGCCGATTCTCAAGGCCATTTCCTTTTGGGAAGAAAGAACGAGGAATCCCGACGGAGACGACTTCAGACCCTTTTCTATTGCCGCGGAATGGGCTCTCCTCCTTACAGGGACAAACAGAAGACTTGGCAGGGAAATGTCCGTATCCCACAAATCGTTTTTCCATCGCCGTTCCAACACCCTGATCCGGTCGTTTTCCTCCTGAAACATCTCCCTGTTTTCGCCCATCAGGATCTCATGGATATGAGACTTCCGAACGTATCTCCATCCCTCTTCTTCATGGATGGCCAGGAGAAGTTCTTTGTAAGGGACGAATCCTTCACCATCGGGCACAAGCCCGAATTCGTCAGGCCTGTGACCGAGGACATAGATCAGGAAACGTGCCAGACTCTCCGACTTTATCTCGTGACTGCGTCTGCCCAGTGGAAATACCTCGCAATGTCGCTATTCGATCGACAATTGTCCTATTTCATCAGATCCCCGAAGGCCGGAAGGGATCGCAGATTTTCCAGGTCCGGGTCCTTGAGCGCCCAGTCCTTCACTTGGGAATCCATGGAAACCGCCTTCCTGAGATACCGAAGGCCCTGCTCCTGATCGCCTGTCATGGCAAAAAGGCAGGCCAGATTGTAATAGGGGTCCACATATCCCGGATTCAAACGAATGGCCTTTTCGAGATAATTCCTCGCGTCGGAAAATCTTCCCCCGTGCAGATAGACAACCCCCAGATTGTTCAAGGCGGGCACATAACCGGGATCTGTTTCCACCGCTTTCTTATACCACTGTTCCGCCTCCATCAAGCGACCGCTTTTCTGAAAACTCTTTGCCTTGAGAAACAGTTTTTGAACATCCTCAGCCGATCTTTTCTCCGCCTCCCGTTCTTCGATCCCCGTCTTCTCTATTTTCCCTTTCGGAGCGGTTGGTGGTTCTTCTTTAAAATACAGCCGGGAAAAAGTTAAAGCGGCCAGTAGAATAATCAAGCAGAGGGGAAGGCTCCAAAGGGCAACACGCTTCCAGGTACTCACGAATCTTTTTTCCGGCGCCGCTATTATGCCCTCGTATCTCGGCGATCGGACCTCCCTTTCTACCTGTGCTTTCTTAAGCGCTTCGTGGATATAGCTCATATCACTCATCCTGCATCTGGTATAGCAGGGCCATGGTTTGGGGCCCACAGACCCCATCTGCCGTCAACCCGAAATCTTCCTGGAATCTTTTTACTTCCTCCGCCGTCTGTTTATCATAATTCCCGGTGAGTTTCATGAGGTATCCCAACCGGATCAATCCCTCCTGAACCGAGAGGACTTTTGTGGAAGTCATTCCCATTTTTAGCGGAATGCCGTTCTCTTCCGGGTAAACCCAGGAAACCTCTCCTCCCCACTGTTTCAGAACAAAATCTCTGGTTACAGGCCGCTGCTTCCCGGCTGCATCCAATAATATGGCGCCATCCGGCGTTACATTCTTTATCAACAGGTAACGATCGGGAACAGGGATGTCTCCACGCCGGGAAGCGACATTTACCCTGAACGGTCTT